>NZ_JAAHHE010000752.1:0-1927 GCF_010692525.1 Moorena sp. SIO3B2 | reverse complement strand
AGTCGCCAAGGTCACAGATGCTGATTATGGTAGCGCTTGCTCGTGAGTCCAAGTCCTTTGAGTTGCGAGGTTCTCAAGGCTGGGTTGGGATGGTGGCGCGATCACTAGTGGCGAGGTCTAGAGAAATTTGGAAGGATATGATACATTCCTTACTGGTGCAATCTACATTAATCAACACAGGAGGCATAAGTTATGCACTTCATTGTGCGAACTTTCAAAGCATTATTGATCTGTGGGTTAATCATAAATCTGGTTTTTTTGAGTGATGCTCAAGCATGTTCACGGGCTCTTCATGCGTCTTATACAGAAGACGTCACACCGACCTATGCTGTCACTGGCCGCAGTATGGATTGGTATGAAGACATTAAATCCAATCTATGGATGTTTCCGGCTGGAATGGAGCGAGATGGGGTAGTAGGTAAGAATTCTGTTGAGTGGAAGTCAAAATATGGAAGTGTGATCGCTGCTGGCTTCGATACAGCTACTGCTGATGGGTTGAATGAAAAAGGCTTGATGGCAAATATGCTGTATCTTGGCGAAGCAGATTTCGGCGAGCGTGACACCTCCCGTGAGGGAATATCATGGTCAGCATATACTCAGTATATTTTGGACAATTTTGCAACGGTTCAGGAAGCGGTAAGTGCATTGGAGAACGATGAGTTACAAGTCGTTGCCTCACCGCTTCCTAGCGACAGCGGTCTCGCCCATCCCCCTACACTCCATTTTTCTCTTTCAGATCCACTGGGTGACTCGGCTATCTTTGAACACCTCGAAGGCAAGCTGGTTATTCACCATGGAAAGGAATTTGCGGTGATGACCAACTCTCCTATCTACGACGAGCAAATAGCACTCAATGGTTATTGGGAATCAGTAGGTGGCGATGCTATGCTACCTGGAACACGCCGAGCAGCTGACAGGTATGTACGAGCGAGCTATTACCTAAAGAATCTACCTACTCCTCAGTCCGACAGACAAACACTGGCCAATGTAATGTCGGTCATGCGCAATGTATCAGTTCCATTCGGAGCAAGTGATCCAGAACAACCCAATATTTCCACTACCATTTGGCGAACAGCAGCAAATCACCTTAGCAAAGTTTATTACTTTGAATCCACTTTATCCCCCAATATTATTTGGGTCGAGCTGACAGCAGATGACTTGAAAGAAGGAGCACCAGTCAAGAAGTTGGAACTCTCAGGAAACTATGATCTAGTCGGTAATGTTACTGGTGATTTTATTGAAGCAGAGGCATTCAAGTTTACTGGCCCCTGCGATGAGGGAATTCCAATTGAAGACCTTCCAGATTTCTGCCTTGTCCGGTATAGCAGTCGATGTAAAGCTTAAGACATATTTCTGCTTCCTGCTCCCTACTCCCTACTCCCTTTCAACCAAAATACTCTGTCCTAAACTATACTTCGGTTGCTATAAGCTCAGTAGTCCCATCCTAGGCTAGCTTGAGGTACGAAACCCAGCTAAGACAAGCCTTGGCGTGGCTAATTAACCTTCCCGAAGGAGTCGCCCCAGAGCATCGGCTACCCTTCGGGAAGGCTACGCCAACATCGTTTGGGTCAGGCTATCCCAGGCAAAAGCCAATCATGAGTTACCCTGTGTATATGGTGCAGTTACAAGAGGTGCGACCCGTGGCGAATTTAATTCGCCAACGGAAAGCGCACCTAAGGAGATAAATCGAGGTTCCTTAAGCTTGAGAAAAATGTCGCTTATATCAATAATGATAACTATTACATCAGTGATATTAGTAAAATTATTGGGATTATAGTGAAAATGCTTAAAGGAGAAGGGTAAGCATTTAGCAGTCAGCAGTCAGCAGTCAGCTTAAAATCAACCTCGTTCCCGGGTGTAGTAATTAGTAAGTCCAGTAGGATGGGTTAGTGATAGCGTAACCCATCATTAATTGACGGTTAGTCTG
>NZ_JAAHHE010000751.1:0-1936 GCF_010692525.1 Moorena sp. SIO3B2 | reverse complement strand
ATTTATACCTTTTGCCTTGTCTTCATCAAGGTTGATGAGATGCAAGAGGTCTAATTTTTAATTCACTATTATACATTCTACATTCACCATTCTAAATTCTAAATTCTAAATTCTACATTCTACATTCTAACAGACAACACCCCTTTACCGAAAAACCCTAGAGCAAAGTCGATTCAACAACTCCTTAGGAATTGCCTCGAAATTCTCCAAAACAAAATCCATTAAGGCTAGATGGTATAAGGAATCGGCATTAGGAGTTTTATAGCGAGCACCTTGGGCCAGCCAGCTATTAACCGCGTAAGTTGAGCGGCAGCAGATTTGACCTATGTGGTCTTGATTGACTTGCCATTTACCGTAAAACGCCTGGGGGGTCATGGACAGTCGGTAGTTGCTGTATAGGTAGATCAATATTTCCTCTCGCTCAGTGATGGCACGAGGCATTGAATCTGGGCGTGTGGATTGCCTCTCAGCAATTTGGGCAAGCCGGTCTAGGGCTCGCTGACAGTGGACCAGATGATCTACTGACCGTTTGTTTGGCATCATAGAATTACCTCACACATAGTTTGTGACTGGGGATAAAGCCGCGCTTGTAGCGTCAACTTGAAAGCGCGGCTTTTTGTATAAACATCTTATGGGGACATTTTTATTATTACTAATATCTCGAAAAAAGTCAAGGCTATTTTTTGATTTTAAACATTTTGTTACAAACCAAAAAATTACGATATTGGTTATATTTTATAGTTAAAAATATAAAATATAAGCTATCAGTTTATATCCTAATAATATACACATTATTTTTACCCGATTCCCGATTCCCGATTCCCTCAAAAATTGACAACTACTATATAATGAATAAATCCTGAGCAATGATTGATCAATAATGTAAGCATTCAGCCGTCAGCCGTCAGCGCTCAGCCGTCAGCGCTCAGCCGTCATCCTTGGCAAAAGCCTGATAACTGATAACTGATAACTGATAACTGATAGCTGTTCGCGTAGCGTGTGCGTAGCACATAAGCTGATAGCTGATAGCTTACTCAATAACTACGTAACAAAGATGGAAAAAGCAACATTTGGTGGTGGTTGTTTCTGGGGAGTAGAAGCAGCATTTCGGAAAGTGAAGGGAGTAGTCTCAACCTCTGTTGGTTACATGGGCGGACATTTTCCTAACCCATGCTATCTAGATGTATTATCAAGAATAACCGGTCACGCGGAAGTGGCACAGGTGGAGTATGACCCGGAAAAAGTCAGCTATGAACAATTACTTGACGTGTTTTGGTCTATCCATGACCCTACAACATTGAACCGTCAAGGTCCTGATCGAGGAGAACAGTATCGATCGGTGATATTTTTCCACAATCAAGAACAAGAAGTGCTGGCAAGACTGTCAAAACAAAAGCTGCAAGTTTCTGGTAAGTTTGATAAGGATATTGTTACCGAAATTAAGCCAGCTTCCGACTATTATTTAGCTGATGACTATCATCAACAATATTTTGAAAAAAAGCAGAAGTCTTTACGTTAGAAATTTTAAAGCTATCAGCTATCAGCTATCAGCTATCAGCTATCAGCTATCAGCTATCAGCTATCAGCTATCAGTTATCAGCCATCAGCTATCAGCTTATGGGCTACGCCCACGCTACTTGAGGTTTTATCAGTTATCAGTTATCAGCTATTAGTTATCAGCTTATGGGCTACGCCCACGCTACTTGAGGTCCTAGCAGCCATCAGGCTTTGGCCAAAGCTGACGGCTGACCGCTGACGGCTGACCGCTGACGACTGACCGCTGACCGCTGATAGCTGACTGCTTACGTTTCATTCAATCGCATCGCAGCGAATTTCAACCATAAATCCATCGGGGTCATAAAAATAGATACCTCTGCCAGTAGGACGAGTTACTGGACCATGATCGATGGGAATTTGATTTTGTTTTAGGACTTCT
>NZ_JAAHHE010000750.1:0-1939 GCF_010692525.1 Moorena sp. SIO3B2 | reverse complement strand
AAAAAAAATTAGCTATCTCCGGATATCTGATTTTAATCCCGAAAAAATTTATAGGATATGGAAAACCATAAATCGCTTCTGGATAATTTATCTTCTACCCAATCTTGATTGTGCCTTGGGGCAAACCAGGGTTAATGAACTATAAAAGGACAGAAAAGGACACTTAGTTATCTGTCCCTAACTGTCCTGGATTTTATAGTTTATTTCAAGCTAGCTTAGCTATATAAAATTTATAAAACAGAGAAACTCAAGATGCCACAACTTCCTCAAGACGAATTAATTACTTACTTAAAGGAACTTGTTAAACAATTTTATTACTTTCCACAATCTGCTAAAATATTAGAGTTGGCAATCGAGCAAATTGAACAAGTAAAGGAAGCAGAAATTAAAGCAAGGCTTCAAAGGCTAGAGGATGAGGATGAAGACTGGTAAACATTTATGGAAAACTATAACACTTTGTATATAAGCTTTAACTCAAAAAGCGACTTAGCATCTTATAGGAATTATCTTGATGAGATAGTTCAAGCAAAGGGTTAGATATTTAGCTTCTTCGGGAGCAAACCTTATACTAACCTTTTGGTTTTTAATAAAATCTAGTGCATCTACATAAAGCTGTAAATCCCTATTCACAGGAATCTTTAATTCCTTTATTGCTCTATCCATCAAGTCCCAACTTCTTACGTCTAAACAAAAATATATCAACTTCAAGTATTTTCGGATTTCTTTAGAAAATACCTCAATATCTCCTGAGTAATCTGTATCTACATTGTTTTGATTCTGTTCATAATGCTTCCTTAAAGCTGCTTCGGCAGCTTCTTGGGATAAAGCTTTTTGGTTAGCCTTGAGCCATTCCATAGCTTCAAGGCTAGCCTCCTTACGTTTTTCAAACTTACTTAGTCCTGTCTCTATTCCCTTAATGAACTCCCCCGCACGCTCCGAGTCTCCCGTATCCTTGGCTTGGATTTGTTCTATAGATTCTGATAGCAAGGATTCTTCTGAAAATAGTACATCTTCCGGTTTTAGATTTAAAGCTTTGATAATTGCGATCGCAGAATCGAGATCCACAGGTTTTCCCTTGAAGAAGCGCTTAACTGTTCTATCGCTGATTTCGTTTGCTCTTTCTGCAAGGCGGTCAAAAGTTAGGGACTTACCTTCGTCATATATTCCACTGGCTTTAGCATCTTTAAGAAGCTTTAGTCCTTCAGGACTGGCACTAACGCCACGGGGCTTGCGCTGTTTACTCATATATAACAAATCCGTCTGATTGTCGTTGTTGAGAAGGACAGAAAAGGACACTTATTGATCCGAAACTGCTGCTTGACTGACTTGTCTGGCTTCCTAGGTTGGGTGGAACAGAGTGAAACCCAACCCTGGCAATGGTTTGGTTGGGTTTCACTACCGGGTACATCTGATTAAAGCTGTTTGACCCGGTGGGTGGAACGGGCATCAGGCATGGAACAGGCATCACGGGTGAAATGGGCATCTTGCCCGTTTCATTTCCGGACGCACTGTCCTAAAACTGGCTACCGACAAAATGAGGGCGAGCCCGTCCCTAAAGCACCACTAGCAAAATTTACAAAAGTGAGATGCACCCTCGCTACCGATCCACCGCTCTAGGTAAAATCAAGGGTTTTAGGAGTAAAGTCAGTCAATAAGTCCAAAACTATGACTCAAGAGCTTAGAAAAGGACACTTATCTATCTTTGCTTTACTGTTGCTGAACTATTTTAGCGCTCAGCTTGCTCTTGGTGCAAGGCGCTGATAAGTTAGGGGCTTACCTTCGTGATCTCTTTGACTTGCTCTAGCTTGGTTAAGACGCCTTATTCCTTTAGGAGTGGCTCTAATGCTACCAAGCTTGCCCTTTTGACAGATAATCAATCCGTGTGATTGTCGTTGTTGAGAAGGACAGAAAAGGACACTTATTGATCCGAAACTGTCAC
>NZ_JAAHHE010000075.1:0-26648 GCF_010692525.1 Moorena sp. SIO3B2 | reverse complement strand
TCCTACGTTAAAGAATTGGGATTAGTACCGAATACGGGGATCAATCAAAGCATTAACAATATCAATGGCAATACTTGCGATTACCACAATAGTGGCAAAAAATACCATAATCCCTTGCACCGTCGGGTAATCCCGCCCAGAAATTGCCTCATACAACCGATTCCCTAACCCTGGCCAAGAGAATGTCACCTCTGTCAACACTGCTCCACCTAACAAAGCAGCTAAGGTCAACCCTAGCACTGTAATCACAGGAATCATGGCATTTTTCAGAGCATGGGCAAAAACAATCCGCCTTTCGTGAATACCTCTAGCTCTGGCCGCTTCTACATAATCAGCCTTGAGAGTTTGCTTCAAGTTTACCCGCACAATCCGTTCAAAGATGCCACTCAACAGCAGCCCTAAGGTAAGACTGGGTAAGGCTAAATAATAGATAGCAGTGAAAAACTGAACCAAATTACCACTGAAGAGACTATCTATTGTATAAAGACCAGTAAACCCTTCTGGTGTTGGTAGGGTAATGGGATAGCGAGTACCGATGGGAAACCAACCCAGCTGAACAGAAAAAATTAACTGCACCACCATCCCCATCCAAAACAGAGGGATGGAGTAAGTAATGATACCAAATAATCTACCCCCCACATCCCAAACTGTTCCGCTTCGGGATGCGGCTAAAGTACCAACTCCTATACCAACTAAGAATGCTATGGCCATCCCGCATACTGATAGTTCTACAGTTGCGGGGAAATGTTGTTGAATAATCTCCCAGACTTTTTGACCTTGGCTAGTGATTGAGGTACCTAGGTCTAAACGTAGCAAGGATCCTAAGTAGCGAATATACTGCAACCACAAGGGGTCAGCTAATCCTAATTGTTGTCGGTATTTTTCCTTAACGATATCTGGAGCACGATTCCCTAACACAGCATCCACGGGATCTCCTGGGGTAGCTCTCAGCAGAAGAAACACTAGGGTGGTAATAGTCCATAGCATCAGGGGCGCTAGGAGGAGACGGATTATTATGTAGTATTTTAGGGCTTTGGCACGGGACATAATTATAGCATTTTTATCTGGTTTGTAAACACAATAATTGCAGCAAAAGGCAAAAGGCAAGAGGCAAAAGGCAAGAGGGGAAGGATATCTCTATAGACACTAAAATATAGCATTTACTGGTAAGTAATTTTTAAACTTAATTTTAGGCAAAAATCAAGTTACAGGCAATAATTAGTTATTTTGCTATTAATTTAGTCTATTTAAAACCATGTTTAATGGGTTGTATTATATTGATAATAATTGCATAGCAATCCTTTTATAAACTATAGATTTTTGATAGTAATTAATCCTCAATAATAATCGGTTATTATAATAGTTTTTTTTTAAATTGACAATAAAAAATATTTAATATTACATATATCCCATAATTTATAACTTTTGCAACAGATTAAAAATGATGTACATTTAAATTGTTTATTCCCTGTTCCCTGTTCCCTGTTCCCTGTTCCCTGTTCCCTGTTCCCTATTACAGACTGTTTATTTAGCAAAACAAGTACCGTAGAGCCATTAACAATTATCCCAAGCAACGGTATAAATGTTCTTTCCATCGGGGTGCATCGATAGACCAGATTACCGTCATGTTTGGTGTTTGCTTGAGTACTCCCAGCTGATCCACTACAGTTTGACCACGGGTGAGTTCGCTTAATGTTTCTACCTCCACGTAGTATTTGCTTTGGGTGGTTACGATAGCTGGGTCAAGAGCCACTGCAGCTGGAGTGACGTTGCCCACCACATTAGCGGCTCCACCCATGATCACGCAACGCTTGACTAGGGAGGCTATGGCATCATCGGAAGCGGTATCGGTGTCAATCAGGAATTTCCGCATATCTGAATGTAGCATTTCTTAATGGTATTACTACCAGAACTCTTAATCTCTTCTTTAGGCAAGAACCCAAAATATCGGGCTAACCTGGGAGTGAATCCACCCTAGACAACTACTACAGCAACACTGGCGGAGATTTTTATGACACAACGGACCTTTGGGGTAATTGGTTTGGCTGTAATGGGGGAAAACCTCGCGCTTAATGTAGAAAGTCGTGGTTTCCCAATCGCAGTATACAACCGGACTGCAGCCAAAACCGAGAAATTTATGGCTGAGCGAGCTCAGGGCAAGGATGTGAAAGCTGCTTATTCCTTGGAAGAGTTTGTTCAAGCTCTAGAGCGACCCCGCAAAATCCTAGTGATGGTGAAAGCAGGGAAGCCAGTTGATGCAGTTATTGAGCAACTCAAACCTCTCCTAGAGCCAGGAGATATGATCATTGATGGTGGCAATTCTCTCTACCAAGATACCGAGCGGCGGACTAAGGATTTAGAAGCCACAGGATTGGGATTTGTTGGCATGGGCGTCAGTGGTGGTGAAGAAGGAGCCCTCAATGGTCCGAGTTTAATGCCTGGTGGTACTTCATCGGCATACAAGGATTTAGAACCAATTTTGGTCAAAATTGCGGCTCAGGTTGATGATGGTCCCTGTGTAACCTACATTGGTCCCGGTGGTGCTGGTCACTACGTTAAGATGGCACACAATGGCATTGAGTATGGCGACATGCAACTAATTGCTGAAGCCTACGATGTACTGAAAAATGCCTTGGGACTAGATCACAAGCAGCTACATGAGGTATTTGCTGAATGGAACACCACTGATGAGCTAAATTCCTTTTTGATTGAAATTACAGCGGATATCTTCAAATACATTGATCCAGAAACGAATGGGCCGTTAGTGGAGATGATTCTTGATGCTGCTGGACAAAAGGGCACTGGACGGTGGACTGTAGTTAGTTCCCTAGAACTAGGGGTGTCAATTCCTACCATCTACGCTGCAGTCAATGCTCGTGTTATGTCCTCTTTCAAGGATCAGCGGGTAGCAGCAGCTAAGGAAATCACTGGTCCTGTGGGCAAGTATGATGGCGATGTCAAAGCATTTATTACCAAAGTCCGGGATGCTCTCTATTGCTCTAAGATGTGTTCCTATGCTCAGGGAATGGCACTCTTGAGTCGGGCATCGGAAGAGTTTAACTATAATCTGAACTTGAGTGAAGTTGCCCGGATTTGGAAAGGAGGTTGTATCATTCGAGCTGGCTTCTTGGATAAGATTAAGAATGCCTTCAACCAAAATCCCCAACTCCCCAATCTCTTGTTAGCTCCTGAGTTTAAGCAAACAATTTTGGATCGTCAGGATGGTTGGCGAGAAGTGCTAGCGGTATCCAACAAATTAGGGATTCCAGTTCCTGCTTTTAGTGCATCCCTAGATTACTTCGACAGTTACCGACGCGATCGCTTACCCCAAAACCTGACCCAAGCCCAGCGTGACTACTTTGGTGCTCATACCTACGAGCGGCTGGATAAACCCAGGGGTGAGTTTTTCCACACCGATTGGATGGGATTGAGTTCACAAGGTTAGTAAAACTTTATTACTGCTTTAGGCGCAAAGCATTTGGGCGACCATGGTTTATTCTGATTTGATCAGGTCATAAACCCGATGCTTTGCCCTAGTATAGCAGAAGTTAGAAGTCAGAAGTCAGAAGTCAGAAGTAAAACTCTTGCGCTTACTTAGGTTTGAGACTTTTGTCATGTCCTAACTGCCCTGGCGACTGCTATAACTATAGGAAAGGGAATAGGGAGCAGGGAACAAAAATTTACAATTTATTTAGCATTGCTATAATCAAAAACTATTCGAGTAAAGCAGATTTATAATAGCGCTGCATCGCTTCATTTATTTAAATTTAAAACTAGTTAATTTTAAAACACCATTACACCCATTGCTATATAGCAATCCTATCTGATTCGTGAAATAAATGGGCTGCTTTCCACCATCCCGTTAATTATAGGTATTTTACCGGACTTGATATAACAGGTGATCCGTAATTTTTGCGATCGCGAAGCGTGACCTACGGTCAATCGCTTTTAGCGTGGCCTACGGCCAATCGCGTAGCGGCTCCTTGGCCAAAAGGCCACGCTACGCGAAAGGAGCATCGCTTTTTTCGTTGGTGCTTTGCTTGCCTATTATACCAACCTGGAGATTAATCCTAAGTTCACAATTGTCCAATCACCGTTAAAAAGCGCCATTTTGCCGTTGGATACCAAAATAGTAATTTTGTCAAGGCTTACGGGAATTATAGTCATAAGTCCCCTAATTAGTGGTTGAGTTAGTTGTTCAGCGACTAGAGGGCGATTGGCCTTTGGCCACGCTTTCGGCAAAGCCGACGCTACGCGAACGCGAACGGCCTTTGGCCACGCTTTCGGCAAAGCCGACGCTACGCGAACGCGAACGCAATTTGTTTTGTTCGAGGTATCCAGCATTAATGGGTAGTATAGTAGGCATTTTCACAGCTACAGATAAGCATCTTGATCGGAACTTGCTTCTGCGCATGCGTAATGCAATTACCTATAGTGGTTCTGATCACAGTTATTTAGAGATTACACCAGAGGATGGAGTGGCTCTAGCCCATGTTCCCCTGATCAGGAGAGACTTAAGGACTGATAGCTATCAGCCAATGTGGAACTCTAACCATACAAGGGTCGTTGTCTTCAGTGGTGCAATTTTCAACTGCCTGGAAATCAGAGACGAGTTGGAAACATTGGGGTTTCATGTTCAACCTAATAGTGACACTGAAGTATTACTGAAGGGATACGAAGCTTGGGGAACAGAGGTTGTTGATAAGCTCAATGGTACATTTGCTTTTGCTATTTGGGACCGCTCTGTTGGAAAGCTGTGGTTAGCGAGAGACAGATTTGGGGAGCAACCACTATATTACTTCTTCGATGAGGTACACTCTACTTTTATTTTTGCTTCAGAACTCAAGGCAATTTTAGAACACCCTGTTGTTTCCAAAGCTGTAGACCCTCAAGGGTTACAATCTTACCTGGTTTTTGGATACGTTCCTGCTCCCTTGAGCTTAGTTAAGGGGGTAAAAAAGCTACAAGCTGCCCATAGTTTAATCATTGAAGCCGGAAAAACACCGGAGCTATATTGCTACTGGCAACTCAAGCAAGTGGCAACATTGCAGAGTGCGCCAGAAGCAGAAATAAGAGACAATCTTCGTTCGCGGTTTGAGTTGGCGGTAAAGCGTCGCTTAGATCGTAACAGTCATTTATCTCCCGCAGCACTTCTGAGTGGAGGTTTAGACTCGACCCTGGTTGTGGGTATGATGAGCAAACTCTTAAAAGAACCAGTTCACACCTTTTCTACAGCCTTTGAAATTGGTTCTGTTGATGCTGAAATCTGGAACACAAATCCGAATCAGTGTAACTCTGATGCTGATGTTGCTAAAGCAGTGAGTGCCCATTTTGGTACCAAACATAGTCAGCTGATTATCTCTGGGAGACAAGATTTAATCGGCACACTGCGGCGTTGTGTGAGAAATTTTGGTGAGCCTCATAGTAATCAGATTAACGTCACCATGATCTTGCTAGCTGAATGGCTTAAGGAGCAAGGAATTGCAGTAGTAATGACTGGGGATGGCAGTGATGCCATCTTTGGAGGTGAGCCGCGCCATCAATTAGATATGCAGATTAGCCTCTTGCAAAAATTACCTAGGTGGTTGCGCAACTTAGCCTATGCCAACAGAAACAAATGGCCACTGAAAGATAACTTTAATCCTACAGCCTTTAGAAGAGTGGACTTAGCACCCTTAACTGTAGAAAGATTAAATACTTGGTTTACCTACAGCAAAGTTGAATTTAATCATCTCTTACAGGGAGAATACGCTACAGATACCGGAGTCATAGACTCGATATATCAGGACCTATTAAAACGTTTGCTCTCCAACAATCACATTACTAGCAACCAAGATGCCCTGCTCTACATGGATTTGAAGTTGGATATTGAAGAATCAAATCGCATGAGGGCATATAAAACAAGTACGCCAGCAGGGTTGGCATCCCTCACTCCTTTTTTAGATTACCAATTTGTTGAATATGCTATGTCTATTCCCTTTGCCAGGAAAGTGGGCTGGCAAAAAGATAAACAACTGCTGAGAGAAACGTTTTCAGATTTGTTGCCAAAAGTAGTAGAAAAGCGGAAAAAGTATGGTTGGCGATCGCCTTTTGGTTCTTGGCTCAAAGATTATCTGTGGCAAGATGTTTGTGGGTTAATTCAAACATTGCCAGAAACAGGTATTTTTACACCGGAAGTTTGTAACTTGATACAAGACTACCAACCTGCTAACAGCCGCCAACTTTGGTCGTTGCTGACTTTTGCCATCTGGCACCAAGAATTTATGGAATGACCAATATTAGCTTGATTCGCAAGAATCAAGAGGTGCGACCCGTGGCGAATTTAATTCGCCTACGGAAAGCGCACCTACTAACTAGAAGCACTGGTATAAAAACGCAGGGCAAACTGCCAAAAGATCCCAGAAGCAAACAGCAATCCTAGGGCTAGAATACCGGAACCTACTACCCAAAAGGTATCACTCCGATTCAACATCACTTCTGCTGGGACTGTAGTCAGGAACGCCACTGGCACTACAAAGGTAAAGAAGAACCGATAGCTAGCCGGATAAGCTACGATGGGATATCGACCAGCTTCTAGCATACTGCGCAGAACAGCGGTGACATTGTAGATTTTGACAAACCAAATGCTTGTTGCTCCCAGCATAAACCAGATGCTGTAGAGGCTAGTCAACCCAAAACATAGTGGCACTACACTCAAAAGATAGTTGCCGATATCTAAGTTTAGGCGTCCACCAGCGTAGCCTATTACTATAATTGAGAAGATTAAGTCTGGTAACCCCCAAGGGCTGACACTTCGCCAAGACAGCCAGAACTGAGAACTAATGGGCTTGAGTAGGATAAAATCGAGGGTTCCTTGCTCGACGTGATCCACAATCCGGTTGAGATTGGGAATCAGGAATGTGCCAGAAAACCCCTGTAGTAACGTGAATATCCCTAGTATGACCAGGGCTTCTTCCCAATTCCAGCCGGAAAAGGTGTAGCCAGTGCGGTAAAACAAGAATAGACCGAATAGGCTACCAGCTAGGTTTCCTAGGCTGCTCAAGGTAGCGATCGCAAAATTTAACCGATATTCCAGTTCAGCAGTGAGCGCAGTACTCCAGAACAACTGGAGTACACTAACATATCGTTTCATATTAATGTGGCTATCAATGAAACTTGGGCTACCCCCAATAATATGCCATTGGGCTAATGCACCAACTATCCCTTATAATTGCATCTTATTCTAAGGTTCTGATAAGATTTAAATTTTCACAGTTAGGTTGAATAGGATAATAATGAATAAAATCTTGGTAATTGAGGACGAGATTTTTATTCGAGAAAATCTGATCGAACTCCTTGAAATTGAAGGGTTTGAAGCTCAGGGTGCTGAAAATGGTGTTGAAGGTGTACAGTTGGTTCAACAAGAACCACCAGATTTGATTTTGTGCGATGTAATGATGCCTGAACTAGATGGATATGGGGTATTGCAGGCACTACGTCAAGATCCAGCCACAGCGAAAATTCCGTTTATGTTTCTGACGGCTAGTGCAGATCGCAGCAATATTCAGAAGATCAGAGAACTAGGCATTCATGACTATATTCTTAAGCCATTTAATGTGGATAAATTTTTGGATGTAATCTCAAATCGGCTAGCGGAACAAAATAAAGCCTAGGGCGTGTTTTCAAAGTTTTCCGCAAGATTATGATCCCCCCCAGCCCCCCTTGAAAAAGGGGGGAGCCATACTCAAAGTCCCCCTTTTTTAAGGGGGATTTAGGGGGATCTCCGAGGCAAGAAGACACGCCCTAGTGGTGATCACGGGAAATAACAACCAACAGTTGACCACAGACCATGCACTGATGAGTTCTAAAGCATTAATCCAAGATCCAGAACCCTTGGAAAGTCGATTGAAAGAAATTCCCCTGGAACCAGGGGTTTATTTAATGCGTGACCATAGCGCTAGTATTCTCTACATCGGCAAATCCCGAAAATTGCGTACGCGAGTCCGTTCCTATTTCCGTGACTCCCAACCCCTGAGTCCTCGCATTGCCATGATGGTGGGACAGGTTACTGATATTGAATTCATCGTAACCGATACCGAAGCCGAAGCCCTAGCCTTGGAAGCCAATCTGATTAAGCAGCACCAACCTTACTACAACGTACTGCTCAAGGATGATAAGAAGTATCCCTATGTTGCCATCACTTGGTCAGAGGATTATCCCCGCATCTTCATTACCCGTAAGCGGCGCATGGGGAATAAACAGGATAAATACTATGGTCCCTACGTCGATCTAAAACTGTTACGCAATACTTTATCTCTGGTCAAACAGATTTTCCCCATCCGGCAACGCCCTCGACCTCTGTTTAAAGACCGTCCTTGCCTTAACTATGATTTAGGTCGTTGTCCTGGTGTGTGTCAAAAACTGATCACACCGGAAGAGTACCGTAAAACCATCCAGAAAATCGCTATGGTTTTTCAAGGGCGTACTGGGGAACTGATTGAGATGCTGACGGCCAATATGGAACAAGCAGCAGAATCCCTTAACTTTGAGCTAGCAGCCCGGATTAGGGATCAGATTACTGGACTTAATTCCCTCAGTACAGACCAAAAAGTAGCCTTACCTGACGATACTGTATCACGAGATGCGATCGCACTAGCGGCTGATGCCAAACATGCTTGCATCCAACTATTTCAGATCCGTGGTGGTCACTTAGTCGGGCGCTTGGGATTTTTTGCCGATGTAGCCCCTCAAGGGAATGGGGGGATAGAACTCGGAGCAATTTTACAACGGGTTTTAGAAGAGCATTACCAAACTGCTGATGCGGTGGAAATCCCCACAGAAATTTTGGTGCAACACCCGTTACCCGATGGGGAGATGTTGGCTGACTATTTGAGCCGGAGCAAAGGTCGAAATGTGACTATACTCACTCCCCAACGGCAAACCAAAGCTGAACTGATTGAAATGGTCAAGCGCAATGCTAACTATGAACTGGAACGCACCCAGCGATTGGTTGACCGCAACACCAAAGCTATGGAGGATTTAGCTAACATTCTTGACTTACCGGATTTACCACGGCGCATAGAAGGGTATGACATTTCCCATATCCAGGGGAGCAATGCAGTGGCTTCTCAGGTCGTGTTTCTAGATGGCACACCAGCCAAGCAGCACTACCGTCACTACAAGATCAAAAATCCTAATATCACTGTCGGTCACTCCGATGATTTTGCTAGCCTTGCTGAGGTGATTGGCCGTCGCTTTAGAAAAAGTCAACTCGAACCAGAACCAGCAGATAGTATTAGCTCAACAATCAACAATCAACAATCAACAATCAGAAAAGATTGGCCTGATTTGGTAATGATTGATGGCGGAAAAGGACAGCTGTCAGCAGTTGTAGCAGTATTGCAAGAGCTAAATTTACAAGAAGAAGTGCCTGTGGTAAGCTTAGCTAAACAGTACGAAGAACTATTTTTACCAGGGGAACCATTACCACTACCAACTGATCCCGAGCAACCAGGGGTGCAACTTTTGCGCAGAGTCAGAGATGAGGCTCATCGGTTTGCGGTGAATTTTCATCGGAAACAAAGAAGTACTCAGTTACATCGTTCCCGTTTAGATGAGATTCCTGGATTGGGATTTCAGCGGCAAAAACAGTTATTGGCTCACTTTAACTCCATTGATTATATTCGCAACGCATCGGTTAAACAGCTTGCTGAAGTCCCAGGTATTGGTTTGCGTTTATCTAAGGAAATTTATCACTACTTCCACCCATGACTAGACCTCTTGAAAAAGTATATTTTATAACTACTGCTAGATTTTGAGCGGTCAGCAAACAGAGGAAAATATCACACAAAAACTGAGGCAACAACAGGTGCGACCCGTGGCGAATTTAATAATTAGATGCGGAAAGCGCACCTATGAAAGAAAAACTGAGACAATCTAGTCTGATCTGCCAATTAGTCTGAAGATATAGACGTTGCGGTATCAATCTCTAAGTAGGTTTACTCTCTAAGTCGTTTGACTCAATGGACTTGGATGTAAAGGACTTGTAGGTTTCGCGTTCCCGTAGCGGCTCCTTAGGAGCATCGCTTCCTGTGGGCTTTCTTTCTGTGGGCTTTTTTCTGTGCTCTTTGGCGATGCTTTGCCGATGTCGATGTTGGGGAGGGCTGAATCGGTGACTAAATTATGTGATTAACTATTATACATCTTATTTGATTAAGAAAAAACATGGATAGACAGTTTCAGCTCAGGTCCTAATACTTTTTAAGTTAATAATTTTTAAGTTATATTAAGAAAAACCTTTAAAAATCATCTTTCTTTAACAAAATTACTCAGCACTACCAGTAACAGGGGAATAACCATGACCCGAAACACTTTAGATGAACAGAGATCTCAGCTGAATGGCTCTGGCACTATCACTGAGCCAGATCACCAACAGAGATCTCAGCTGAATGGCTCTGGCACTATCACTGAGCCAGATCACCAACCATTACACCAAGCTAATCACCAACAGGAGGATTCAGCCTCATCATTACCCAGCTCCGGGACTAGTGAATCCCAAAACTCCTTGACATCAGGAGCAGGTAGTTTAGTGATTGCTATGGGTATGGGAATTATGCTGACTTTCGTAGGAATGCGATTGATCGGGACAGCTCCAAAGGTTCAAAAAACCGATTCCCCTGCTGAAACTGTTCAAACCCCTGCGGCTGTCCCCTCTGCTGAAACCCCTGCGGCTGTCCCCTCTGCTGTACCTGCTCAAACTGTTACGGTGGCAGACGTAAAAACCACCACAGTTAACCGTACCCTAGAAGCTATTGGTAGTGTTGCTGCTTTTGAGGAGATTAGGGTCAAGTCCCAAGCAACGGGTTTACAGATTAAACAGGTACTGGTTAGAGAAGGGGAATTTGTCAAGGCCGGACAAGTAATGGTCAGGCTAGATAATGCTGTGCTTCAGGCACAGTTAGCTCAAGCTCAGGCAGCAGTTGCCCAAGCTGAAGCCCGTTTAGCAGAACTCAAAGCAGGGACACGCTCAGAAGAAAAAGCCCAAGCTAGAGCTCGTCTAGACCAAGCCCAAGCTCGTCTAAGACAGGCCCAAGCCAGTATCCCTAGACAAATTGACCAAGCCAAAGCCCGAGTGGCATCGGCTGTTGCACAGTTGAGTCTAGCTAAACGTCGCTTCGAGAGCCAGGAAAAATTGATTGCCGAGGGAGCCATCTCCCAAGACCGCTATAATGAGGTGGAAAGTCAATATTTCAGTGCTCAAGCGAATTTATCTGAAGCCCAACAACGCCTTGAGCAAACACGAAACACCAACTCCCCAGAAATTGCTCAGTTAGAAGCCGCTGTCGTAGAAGCGCAACAGCAGCTCCAGCAAAGATTGGCTGGTTCCCGTCCAGAAGTAATTGCTCAAGCCCAAGCTCAACTGGCTAGAGAAAAGGCACAAGTCCAGTTAGTGATGGCGCAACTGAACGATACCCAAGTGGTGGCACCAGTCAGTGGCAAAGTAGCCACTAGAAATGCCCGTGTCGGTGATATTACCTCTTCGTCAGAAACACTCTTTACCATTATCGAAAAGGGGCGTTTGGAACTGTTATTAAGGGTACCCGAAACCCAACTGTCCCAAATTCAGATTGGACAACCAGTAGAAATATCTTCTAAAGGAGATAGCCGCCTGAAGCTTTCTGGAACAGTACGAGAAATTGACCCGATAGTTGATCAGCAGTCTCGTCAGGCTCTGGTAAAAGTAGATTTACCCAATTCCGGCACCTTGCGACCAGGGATGTTTTTACAAGGCTCCATCACCACCTCAGCCACTACCGGTCTAACTATACCATCGAAAGCAGTATTGCCCCAAGCCGACACTAGCGCTATCGTTTACCGACTCGAAGCAGATAACACCGTTAAAGCACAACCAGTGGTAATGGGAGAACTGCTCCCTAGTGGGCAAGTAGAAATCAAGAGTGGTTTATCCGCAAGCGATCGCATTGTAGTCAAAGGTGCTGCTTTCCTCAAAGACGGCGATCCCGTCCAAGTATTAGAAACTCCATAGAAGCGTTGAAAGTTAACCGGTTACAGCTTCCATGTTGATTAACGGTTGAAAGTTAACCGGTTACAGCTTCCATGTTGATTAACGGTTGAAAGTTAGCCGGTTACAGCTTCCATGTTGATTAACGGTTGAAAGTTAGCCGGTTACGTTCGATGCAAATAACCTTGGCCAAAAGCCCACGCTACGGGCACAATCTTGGCCAAAAGCCCACGCGATCGCGTTCAACCAACTAACCTTCAACCAACTAACCTTCAACCAACTAACCTTCAACCAACTAACCTTCAACCAACTAACCTTCAACCAACTAACCTTGGCCAATAGGCCACGCGATCGCGTTCAACCTTCAACTATTTAAAAGATGTCCTTCCACGTCTCCTCTTGGTCAATTAAAAATCCGGTTGCTACTCTGGTCATGTTCCTGGTTTTAGGAATAGTCGGTCTATTCTCCTTTATGCAGTTGGGAATTGATCGGCTCCCTAATATTGATCTTCCAGCGGTGATGGTTACTGTTACCCAGCCAGGAGCAGGACCTGCAGAACTGGAATTCCAGGTCACGAAAAAAGTTGAAGATGCTGTTGCTAGCCTCGGAAATATTGACCAAATCAGCTCCACGGTTACTGATGGCAGCTCAAGAACCGTTATCAATTTTGTCCTGGGAACTGATAGCAATCAGGCAACGAATGATGTACGCAATGCCGTAGCTCAAATTCGCCAAAGTTTGCCCCTAGATATCAACGAACCTATTGTCAGACGGTTAGAATTTTCCGGGGGTTCAGTGATGACCTATGCGGTAGCTTCTAACAAACGCTCGGTGGAGGAGTTGAGTGATCTAGTTGACCGGAAAATTAGCCGTGATCTGGTTAATGTACCGGGAGTTGCCCAAATTGATCGACTCGGAGGAGTTGACCGGGAAATTCGAGTTGACCTTGACCCCGCTAGATTACAAGCTTTTGGTATCACTGCTACCCAAGTTAATGACCAAATTCGGACTTTTAATGTCAACTTACCCGGTGGTCGCGGTAACATCGGCGGCGCTGAACAGAATGTTCGGACTCTCGGAAGTGCTAAGACAGTCGAAGAGTTAAAAAACTACCGTATTGTACTCCCAGATGGCGCAAATGTTCCCCTTTCCAGTTTGGGAGAGGTGACCGACGGCTTTGGTGATCTTAGGAAAGCTGCCTATCTGAATGGGGATTCAGTGGTGGCCTTTTCTGTGCTGCGCAGCACTGGTAGCAGTTTAGTCTCGGTGGAAGAAGGGGTTCGCAAGGCGGTTGTTCAACTAAAAACTACCCTGCCAGAGGATATTGAACTGCGCTTGATCTTCACCCGTGCTGATTCCATCCGTGAGTCCTACCAAGCAACCATTGATTCCCTAATTATCGGTTCAATACTGACTGTATTCACCGTGGGGATATTTCTGAGAAATTGGCGGGTAACTCTAATTACAGCAATAGCGCTACCTTTATCAATTATTCCCACCTTTCTGGTGATGAAAGCCCTAAACTATACCCTTAACAATATGACCCTACTGGGTTTAGGCCTAGCCGTGGGGAACTTGGTCGATGATGCCATTTGCATGATTGAAAATATCGACCAGCACTTGGATATGGGTAAGAAACCCATGAGAGCAGCGTGGGATGGGGCCCGGGAAATTGGTTTAGCTGTAGTAGCCACCACCGCAACTATTGTCGCGGTATTTATTCCTGTAGCCTTCATGGGGGGTATCCCTGGTCAATTCTTCCAACCCTTTGGAGTAA
Organism: Moorena sp. SIO3B2; assembly: GCF_010692525.1. Taxonomy (NCBI): domain Bacteria; kingdom Bacillati; phylum Cyanobacteriota; class Cyanophyceae; order Coleofasciculales; family Coleofasciculaceae; genus Moorena; species Moorena sp. SIO3B2. The sequence goes on along the minus strand of NZ_JAAHHE010000075.1, from coordinate 12,869 downwards.
CCGTTGCGGTATCTACTATGTTTTCCACCCTAGTAGCTACAACAATGACACCAATGCTGAGTGCTTATTTGCTCAAGCCAAAATCAAAAGGATTGAAGGTTGACCCGTTGAAGGTTGACAAGTTGAAGGTTGACAAGTTGAAGGTTGACCCGTTGAAGGTTGACCCGTTGAAGGTTGACAAGTTGAAGGTTGACAAGTTGAAGGTTGACAAGTTGAAGGTTGAAAGTTGGCAAAATAACCATCAACCCAATAACCTTCAACCCAATAACCTTCAACCCAATAACCNTCAACCCAATAACCTTCAACCCAATAACCTTCAACCCAATAACCTTCAACCCAATAACCTTCAACCCAATAACCTTCAACCCAATAACCTTCAACCCAATAACCTTCAACCCAATAACCTTCAGAGCCGACGTATACAACCTTATCGAGGTCTATTAACCTGGGCATTGAAGCACCGGATTACCACGATGTTGATAGCTGTAGCTTTTTTCATCGGTAGCTTGCAGCTTGTACAGTTTATTCCCAAGGGTTTGTTTAGTAATGAGGATACTGGAGTCAGTACGGTATTGATTGACCTGCCACCGGGGTCTGAGCTGAGTGAAACCATAGATGTGGTTCAAGAAACAAATCAGTTGTTGCAGTCAAACCCAGCTATAGAAAATGTTCTGGCCAGGGCTGGAAATGATGGTGTAAATTCTGGTATTGTATACGCCAAACTCTTACCCAAAGACCAACGGGAAATATCTCAGCAAGAATTTGAGCAGCAGATGCGTGAGGGTTTCCAGAAAATACCTGGCGCGAGGGTTAGTTTCCGTAGTCAAGGGGCTGGAGGCTCTAGCAAGGATTTATCAATTGTTCTCAAGAGTGAGAATGGTGAACTGCTTTCCCAAACCGCCCAAACTCTAGAACAACAGATGCGCCAAAGTCCTGGTTTAGTGGAAGTCACCTCTAGTGAAAGTCTAGTTAAACCAGAAATTGTGATTGTACCTAATCCTGCCCGTGCTGCAGATTTAGGAGTATCTGTTCAAGCGATCGCACGCACAGCCTCTTTAGCCTTAATTGGAGACCTTGAGTCAAATCTGGCTAAATTTGACTTACCTGACCGACAAATTCCGATTCGTGTCCAACTCGACCCAGAATCGAGGGATGACATCGAAACCCTCAAAAATCTGCGGGTTCCCAGTCGAAATGGAACCTTAGTCCCCATCGCTGCTGTAGCCGATATCCGTTTAGGGAGTGGACCGGCCCAGATTGACCGCTTTAATCGTGCTCGTCAGGTGTCTTTGGGAGCTAACTTGCAAGGGATTTCCCTAGGAGATGGGATCGCAAAAGTCCAATCCCTACCTGCTATGAATCCCCTACCCCCTGGAGTTTCCGAGGAACCCTCTGGGGATGCCAAGATTATGCAAGACATCTTCGGTGGCTTTTTAAGCGCTTTAGCGCTATCAGTGTTGTGCATTTATGCCATTCTGGTACTGTTGTATAACAGTTTTCTCTATCCCTTTGGAATTTTGGTGGCTTTACCCCTATCCATCGGTGGTGCCTTAATGGGACTGTTGATTGGCCAGAAGGAATTGGCACTTTTTGCCCTAATCGGAATAGTATTACTGATGGGATTGGTGACCAAAAATGCCATTCTCTTGGTAGACTTTGCCTTAGCCAATCAGAAAGAAGGGACATCCCAGTTTAAAGCAGTCATTCAAGCTGGAGTCAGTCGCTTGCGACCGATTTTGATGACCTCGGTCTCCACCATTGCTGGCATGATTCCCATTGCCTTGGAATGGGGAGCCGATGGTGAAGTTCGTAGTCCGATGGCTCTTGCCGTGATAGGAGGATTTACCACTTCTACTCTGCTAACCTTGGTGGTGGTGCCGGTATTATTTACCTATGTCGATAACTTAGTTCGTTGGGCAAGAAAGACCCTCTTTGGAAGTAAAACTCAAGATTACCAAGACGATGTAGTAGAGGTTGATGTAGAGCCTGAGCAGTATTTGAGCAATGGTACTTCTATTGCTGCCAGTAATGGTAAGTTCTAGTCTCTCGACTAATGTCTAGGTAAGCTATCAGCTATCAGCTATCAGCCGTCAGCTATCAGCCAAGGGCTGATAGCTGACGGCTGAATCCTTATGCCTAGGGTGAATAACAATTAACTATATAGCAACCGAAGTATAGTTTAGGACAGAGTATTTTGGTTGAAAGGGAGCAGGGACTAAGGCCGTAGGCCACGCGGGGCGCGTTCGGAGCAGGGAGCAGAAATATGTCTTAAGCTTTACTTCGACTGCTATACAAAGTTTATTGTTGGTATTTAATTATAATGATGCAGATGTCAATTACCTATTGATTGTATTAACCAAAACCCATCAATCCCTGCCCTGATAAGTTAGCCATAATATAGCGCTACGTGCAAGTCCGCAAGTCACAAGTCAGAAGTCAAAAGTTTACTACAAAAGGTTTTCAGCTTTTAGCAATGTCAAACACTTTAATGCGTAGTGCTATATCATGTCGGGATAATTACCCTTAATAAAAAACTCCCCCATCTCCCCATCTCCGCATCTCTCCCCACTTCCCAACCTCCCCACCCTCCCCTTGTTTTTTACAAATATGAGATGCACCCGGTTGGTGTAGTGATAGGGTGGATAGTATTCCCAGCAGTCTGATGATGGTAACATTTGAGGAAGGGGGGTGTTTGATCAACGGCGAAGACGGGAAGGACGCCAAGAAAGCAAGTAAACCCAAGAAAGCAAGTATAGCAGTCGCCAGGGCAGTTAGGACATGACAAAAGTCTCAAACCCTTTGTAAGCGCAAGAGTTTGACTTCTGACAAATGACTTCTGACAAATGACTTCTGCTATAAACCAGGGAGGCGGATTTTTGTAACCAATTAATATTACAATTAATATGACAATTCAGCAATTAAATAAATTAGCAAGCAACTGAATAATTATGATGTGTGACTACATAGGTTGATCAATTCAAAATTATGCAGTTAAATTACCTAATATAAAGAAATTAAATAGCGATTAAGTTAGGTAAGGGATTAAGTTAGGTAAGGGATTAAGTAGCGATTAAGTAAGTTATGATTAGTTTAGGTGATTGGTGTAAGTTATTGGTGTAGTGGGAGCATCGACTCGTGAAAGCTGTTGGGTGGCATAGTAACTGGTTGTGGAAACTTTTTTCTCTAGTTGGAGAAATTTATTTAGGTATAGCCATACTGTATCCCGTCCATGTCGCTAAGGCTGAATCTATTATACCAGCCACAGATGGTACGGGCACTAGTATTACAATTTATGGCAATGAGTTGACGGTTGACGGGGGTACAGTTTCCGGAGATAGCGCCAATTTATTCCATAGTTTTCAAGAATTTGGTCTGACGGCAGAACAGACAGTTACGTTTCTGTCTAATCCCCGAATTCGTAATATTTTGGGTCGGGTGATTGGGGGTAAGCCGTCAATTGTTGACGGGTTAATTCGAATAGCTGGAGGTAACTCAAACTTATTTTTAATGAATCCAGCGGGATGGGTGTTTGGTGCTAATGCTCGTCTGAATATCCCAGGTGATTTAACCGTAACAACAGCGAATCGGATTGGGTTTGGTGAAGACAATTGGTTCACTAGCTTTGGGTCAAATGACTATCAAACTTTAATCGGTAATCCCCAGACTTTGGCCTTTGACTCGACTCAACCAGGGAGTATTATTAATGCTGGGAATCTGGAACTACTAGAGGGTAATAACTTAAGCTTAATCGGCGGCAGTGTGATCAGTACTGGAAACGTAAGTGCTGCCAACGGAACGGTTACTCTGGCTGCTGTAGATGGTGCTAATTTAGTTAGGATTAGCCAACCAGGACACCTATTAAATATCGAAATTGAATTACCAACGGATGCTGATGGGGAGCAGCTACCATTTACACCTCAGGATTTACCAACCTTGTTGACCGACGGAGTTGAAGGGTTACAGACACCGATTGTGGTGAAGCCAGATGGTAAAGTACAGCTCGCGGATTCTGGTTTACCGATTGAGATGGGTGATGTGGTGGCTCGGGAGGTAAACGCTCAGACTGCTACACTATCAGCTGCTAATAATCTCACCTTAGTCGAAAGCCAGCTCTCTACCACTGGGGATTTGAATCTGTTGGCTGGCAATACAGTGCGATCGCATGATAGTCTAGCGCGCCCCTTTATTGCTGAAGCCCTCGGCAATTTATCCATCCAGGGCAATCAAGCCATAGAGATTTCAACCCCCAATCATCAAGCTAGTGGTTTATTCTCTGGTGGCAACATGGTACTGCGTTCCGCTAATCCAGTACAAGGCAGTAGTCGCTATCAAACAGGCGCTAGTTTTCGGATTGAGCAGTTAGATGGTAGTCCAGGGAATTGGATTAGTCCTGATGATTCCATCATTCTAGCAAATGGTGATGTCAGTCTAGGCAACTATCAAGGCGCTTCCTTACATATTTTAGCAGGGGGTAGTGTTACCTTAGGCGAGATTGCGATTAATCCTACTGATCAGCCTAACCCTAAGATTAGTCCAACCCACTCCGATCCCATCCTTGCTAATCTAGCCAATGTCACTCTATCTGACCAAAGTAATTTGGTGATTGATGGTGCTAATCAGGCGACCTTAGATATTAGAGCTGGGATTGATTGGACACAACAAGGAGGAGTGCCAGGAAACAATTCAGGTAATCTTGATTTTAGTAATAATTTTAGCAGTAATGCCACCAGTGCCGATATCAAAGTTAGCGATATTACCGTAGCTCGGGATGGATTGGTCTCGATAACCAATCAGTATTCGCCTAATACTGCATTAACCACTGGTGCAATTCAAGTTGACACTATTAAGACCGGTGGTTTAAGTAATAGTAATCCTAATACTAATTCCCCACAAATCCTGATTGACTCTCGCAGCACTATCGAAGTCACTAAGAATAATCGCTTAGATACTGCTAATAATACTGGTAGGGGAGGGGATATTACCCTAAATGCTGATGGCAATAGTCAATTATCCACCACTCAACCTACTATTCAAATTCCTAGTATTGATTCCTTTGGTGGGTCAGGGGCCGGTGATGTCACCGTAACTAGCAGAGGTGGTGATATCCAAATCAATAGTGGGGGTAGCGGTATCAATGCTGGATCGGAATCAGAAAATGGGGGAGCGATCGCAATCACAGCTACCAACGGTAACATTACTATCAAAAATCCCATCAACAGCCCCAGCACTCTAGTCATTGATACCGATGGTCAAGTCAGTCTCGGCAATCCGGAGCAACCCTTACAAGCCAGTAAGATTAAAGATGTTTTGATTACCGCTGGTGGGATTGAAGTGATTTCCCAGCTGATGGCTGAAAGCATCACTATCCAACCAAAAGACCCTAATACTACTTTGGGCATAGGGAAAGATGCTGGTGGCACCTTCCAAATCACCACAGCGGATTTGTTCAATAATCTCGCTCTAGGCACTTCCGGTACCTTAACAATTGGAAATCCTGAATTTACCGGTGATGTAAGAATCCGCAACTTTGACCTGAGTCAGGCCAATCTCAATGTTATTGTCAGAGGCGGGGATATTCACTTTCTCAGCAGTGACACCAATCCTGCTGTCCAACTGGCTAATAATCAGACAGCTCAATTTATCTCTGCTGGTACCATCTTTGATAATCTGGGGACTGAAGTAACCATTGATGGGGAACAAGGGGCAGTTTTATTCGATGCTGAAAATGGATTTAGCTACGCCGATGCTAATGGTATCGATGTTCAAGTCCAGAATATTGCTGCTGTTACCCGCAATAGTGGCGATATTATCTTTAATTTCCAAGACCCCAATGCCGTGATCACCTCCGTGGCTGGTGTGAATGGGATTAGCGCTGCTAATAATGGCAACATTCGTCTGGGACAGGATATACCTGGTACTATCACCATTGATCAACCCATCCTTGCTCAGGGTTCAGGGAGTATCTCCATTGGGCAATTCAATACTACTCAAATCAATCTCAACAGCACTGTGACATCTGGCAGTGGTAACATTAGCTTCCTCAAACCCCTCAATCTTGATCCGACTAGCCCTAACACTAGTGCTAACATCACTAGCACTACCGGTAACATTACCTTTAATGATACCGTTGACGGTAATCAAGACCTGAGTGTTAATGCTGGCACTGGCACCATTCAGTTTAATCAGGCAGTGGGCAGCACTATTCCCCTAGGAGATATTACCCTAACTGCTGATGACATTAACCTTAACGACATAGTTCAAGGTAATGCCACCATTACATTGCAACCGTTCAGCGCTGATCAAGCGATCGCAATTGGTGGCAATCACAGGAGCCAGACTGGTATTATAGCTCTAACTGCCCAAGAAATCAACTTCCTGCAAGATGGCTTTACTGCTATCACTATCGGTAATCCTAACAGTAGCGCTAACATTACCATTGCTGAAACTGGGGTCACCTTCCAAGACCCAGTAACCATTCAAGCCCCAGCCGGATCAGGTGCCATCATCGCCAATGGCACAATTCAAGGCATAGACGATGCTTCGATTACTCTAGAGGCCAATCAAAGTATTGCAGTTGAGAACATTATCACCAATGGCTCCGATATCAACCTTACCGCTAGGAATGGAGAGGTATTGACAGACAACCTCAACACCTCTGGTATTAGTGGTGGTAATCTTGTTATCGATGCTTCCACTACCATTAAGACTGGCTTAATTAATACTAGCGGTAGTCTTGGTGATGGCGGAAATGTGATTATCGACCCGATTGGAGATGTGGAAGTCAGGGCGATTAATGCTCAAGGGGGAGAAAACGGTAGTGGTGGTGATGTTGATATTACCGCTGGTCGATTTTTCCGAGCTACCGATACCTTTAGCGGACGCAATCAGACCACAGCTAGTATTTCCACTAGGGGCGGAGTGGCAGGAGGGTCAGTCATCATCCGACATAATGGCGCAGCTAGTTCCATACCCTTTACTGTCGGGGATGCCAGCATCAATGGTACCGCTGGAGCCATTACCACTGGCACACAGAATTCTATTTTGCCAACGCAACGGTTTCTGGAGTCCTATACTCAGGGTAATTTTCCCAGTCAGATTCAACTGATTACTGAGCTGATTACTCAGTCATCTCCTAATACTAGTAATACTGAAGTAACCAATAGTGAGCCAGATTTACCTGAGTTACCACAGGAAATCCTCCCACCATTGATGATAGAAGAAACTGAAGCATTGTCCAAAGAAATGCTAGTCTATCAACTAGAGGATTATTTTACCAGTCAAGTTACCAGTCAAGTCACCAGTCAAGCCACCGGTCAAGCCAACGGTCAAGTTGAGTCATCTGTTGCTGAGATTAAAACAGCCAAAGACATTCAAACAGAACTCAAGGAAATTGAACAAGTTACCGATGCTAGACCAGCACTGATCTATGTCTTTTTTCGGAATTCTGGAAATTTACCAGGACGAGACGTTGTCTTAAAAACCGAATTCCTCAACATCAATCCTAATGTAATTGTAGAGCCCAAGCCTAATGCTCCGTTAGAACTGGTATTGGTAACTAGCCAAGGCAAAATGATCTACAAACGGATTGCTAATACCAGCCGGGAGCAAGTGTTAGCCTTAGCTCAATCATTCCGGGATAGTGTAGCATCTCCTAGAGCAGGGGTTTTTCGACCACAAGACCTAGCCAAATCCCAACAACTCTATCAATTACTGATTAAACCCCTCCAGAAGACATTAGATGAACAAAACATCAATAACTTGGTGTTTGTGATGGATAAAAGCTTGCAGTCTCTCCCTTTAGCCGCCCTCCATGATGGCGAAAGCTTTATTGTGGAAAAATACAGTGTTGGTTTAGTGCCTAGTTTGAGCTTGACCGATACCAACTATACCGATGTCAGAAAAGCCCCAGTGCTGGCTATGGGCACGGAAAAATTTCACCAGCATCGAGACTTACCCTATGTTCCCAAACTAATCGAGCATTTAGTCAATACCTGGTCAGCTAAAGCCCTAGAAAACGAAAACTTCACTATCGCTAATCTCCAGGATGAAATTAATCAGAAATCTTTTAATATCCTTCATTTAGGAACCCATGGTAAATTTCGGTCTAATGCTAATGATTCCTACATTCAGTTCGGTAAAAAACGATTAGGATTAGGAAAATTTGAAACTTTGGGATTAGAGCAACCACCGGTCAACTTATTAGTCTTAAGTGCTTGTGATACAGCCCTTGGCAATCAACAGTATGAATTAGGATTTGCTGGATTTGCCTATCAATCCAAAGTGCAATCGGTTTTAGCTAGTTTGTTAGCAGTGCCTCAAAATGGAACGTTTAAACTCCTGAAATCTTTTTATGACCATTTAAAAGTAGTCCCTATAAAAGCAGAAGCCTTAAGGTTAGCCCAAGTAGAGATGCTTAAGGATAATACTAACACTAATAATAATTTATCCCATCCTTACTATTGGGCATGGTTTACTATTGTGGGGAATCCTTGGTAATTTTAATAGGGAGTAGGGAGTAGGGAGTAGGGAATCGGGAGTCGGGAGTCGGGAATCGGGAATCGGGAATCGGGAAATGGGCAGAATTCTCCCGGAAACTATTGTGTATTTTGATACAAATAGTTAGAATTTTCACGGAAATCATTGTGTATTTTAATACATATTTTCCGGGGTTTCTACAATCATGAAAGTAGCTACTCGCTCCTTTGTAAAAAACCTACCCTTGTAAGGATGGGGAGATGGGGGAGATTTTGATTAAGGGTAATGATTCCGACATGATCTCACAGGAGGGGAGAGTGGGGAGGATAAATGCGATCGCTTTTAGCGGAAGCTGAGGCCTTTGGCCACGCTACGCGAACGCTTCATCGCGCAGCGGCTCCAAAGGAGCATCGCTTCTTCAACTATTCTCGACTCCCGATTCCCGTTCCCCTCCTGGGAGGGGTTAGGGGTGGGTTCCTACTCCCTACTCCCTACTCCCCTAGCCCAGACCTAAAGCTTCTTCTTGAGAGCTGAGGTAGCAGTTAATGCACCAACAGCTAATATACCGAATACAGTGGTTGGTTCAGGAACGGTAGCCGGGGCTCCGTCATAAAACACTGTAATGTCAAAGGTCACATTTTGATCAGCTTCTCGAAAAGCAAGAACTGCCTCACCAGGAGCAACACTCCCTGAGGTTAGCAACAGTTTTTTCATATCCTTAGAAAAGATAAGTTCACTGAAAATATCAGAAATACTTTCCTTACTCCAGGCTGCATCTTCTTCGCCAGGAATTGTGTAGAGTATACTGGTTAAGGTCTTGTCGATGTTATTTCCAATTACCACTCTACGCCCGAGATCTGTGGTAATGGAATCCCCAGTTTTACAAAAAGGAAGACAAAGTTGGGCAGTAGGCTCCTCACCAACGGGGGGCTTAACAACTACATTTTTAACTAGGGTAACTGCCTGGGCCACACTAGGCATTACCACAGTCATCAATGCTGCTGATGCTGTAGCCATAGCTAATTTTTTAGCCATCCCTTTGGTGACAGCTAATGATGATGATAATTCAGCCATCTAAATCCCTGATTATTTTACCTAGGTCATACTACCCAACAATCTGGACATTCTTTATAAATCTTTGGTAAACTTATCATCAAGATTGTGAAAGGTTGTATTCAGGTTATAAGGTAAGCAGTTAGCAGTCAGCAGTCAGCGGTCAGCGGTCAGCAGTCAGCAGTCAGCTATCAGCCGTCAGCTTATTTTATTCAAAAGCACCTAAAGTAGTGTGGCCAATGGCTGTTCGCGTAGCGTGCGCGTAGCGCATAAGCTAAAAGCTGAAAGCTGATAACTGATAGCTGATAACTGAAAGCTAAAAGCTGAAAGCTGATAACTGATAGCTGATAACTGATAGCTCCCTACTCCCTACTCCCTACTCCCTAATTATGGATACAAACGCCTCTGAATTACAAGAAAAAATTCGTCAACAATTTGATTTTGGCCCCTATCCCAGAATTCCCATCGACCGCTCCCCAAAAAAGCAGCTAAGCTTACTTTATTTCCATAATTTAGTTACCCCCTATTATTTAAGAAATCACCAAGTCATTAATCCAGACCAGAAAGTAATTTTAGATGCTGGCTGTGGCACGGGATACGGCTCATTAACCTTAGCAGAAGCGAATCCCGGAGCCAAAATTATTGGGATTGATATTTCGGAGCAGTCTCTGGATTTAGCCCGTAAACGATTAAGCCATTATGGGTTTGATGAGGCAGAATTTCATCAGCTCTCTATTTATGACTTACCTAGCGCTGGTTGGGAATTTGATTATATTAATTGCGACGAGCTACTGTATTTATTTCCTGATCCAGCTGTTGCCCTGAAAGCGATGAAAGCGGTTTTGAAGCCTCAGGGAATAATTCGCAGCAATCTACACAGTAAGCATCAACGTCACCTGTATTTTCGGGCACAAGAAGTCTTCCATGTGATGGGATTATTTGATGAAAATCCCGAAGATATGGAGATTGACATTGCTTTAAATACCATGAAAGCGTTAAAGAATAATGTTGAACTAAAAGCTAGAACATGGGATCCTAAATATGAGAGGGAAGACGGAAAAGAAACAGTTTTAATGAACTATCTTTTCCAAGGGGATAAAGGCTACACCATTCCTGATTTATTCGCTGGCTTAAGAGAGGCTAATCTAGAATTCATCAGTATGGTCCATTGGCGACAATGGGATTTAATGAGTCTATTTAAAGAACCAGACAATTTGCCAGTGTTTTTGGCCATGAGCTTGCCAGATATTTCTGTGGAAGACCGACTGCATTTGTTTGAGCTATTACATCCTGTTCATCGGCTCATAGATTTCTGGTGTGGACATCCCGAGCAAGGCCAATCCTTTACTCCAATTTCCGAGTGGACACTGTCCGATTGGCAGAAGGCTAAGGTACATCTCCATCCTCAGCTGAATATACCAGACGTGAAACAAAATATTCTCAAAGCCATTACTGAATTACAGCCTTTTGAAATTAGTAGGTATCTACCAGTGAGTGGAGTGGAGTCTCTGGTAGACAGTGCCGTTGCCTCTTGTTTATTACCTCTATTTGATTCCCCTCAGTCGATGCCATCTTTAGTAGAGCGATGGCAGAGATTGCGCCCAGTAGACCCCGTAACCCTTGAGCCGATAGCTGAGGAGAAGGCGTTTGATACGGTGAAAGAGGCATTGATGGGATTGGAGAATTATGGGTATGTGTTGGTTGAAGGTTGAAGGTTGGCAGGTTGAAGGTTTGTAGGTTGGTAGGTTGAAGGTTGGCAGGTTGGTAGGTTGAAGGTTAAAGGTTAAAGGTTAGTAGCCGTAGGGTGTGTTAGGGACCGGCTCTCCTGGATTTTTGGCCGATTGGCCAGGGTTGAGACAGCCGGTCCCGTAACGCACCAGGATCAGCCATCAGTGCGATCGCGAAGCAGCAGCTTGTAGGGTGGGCAAAAACACCAGGGTGCTCTGGAGTAGTTCATGATCACAGAATTTTGCCCACCATTACCGGTTGATGTCAGATATGCGTACCCATTAATGTTGTAGGGTGGGCAAAAACACCAGGGTGCTTTGGAGTAGTTCATGATCACAGAATTTTGCCCACCATTACCGGTTGATGTCAGATATGCGTACCCATTAATGTTGTAGGGTGGGCAAAAACACCAGGGTGCTTTGGAGAAATCTAGATCATCGAAATTTTGCCCACCATTACCGGTTGATGTCAGGTTTGCGATCGCGTTTGGCCGTAGCCATCCTGATTCAAACCTCACTGATTAATCCCTTGCTGGTGGGCAGGCAGTAGCCTTAGGGTGCGTTAGGGACCGGCTCTCCTGGATTTTTGGCCGATTGGCTGCCCGCGCGAAAATATATTAGACTTCGCGGCAGTTGTCGGGAACAGGGAACAGCGGATCACCGGAACAGTGGACAAGAATTGACGCAAAGCGATGCAGAGGTGCGACCCGTGGCGAATTTAATTCGACGACTGTAAGCGCACCTAAGTGGTCTTGGGGAGGCAGCGCGGTCTTGGGGGTTCCCCCCATGAGCGACTGCCGTGGTTTCCACCACTCGCTATTGCATCAAGAACACTATTAGAAAAATACTTTTGCAAGAGGTCTATTGTAACGGGCAAGATGCCCATTCCACCAAGATGCCCATTCCACCAAGATGCCCATTCCACCAAGATGCCCATTCCACCAAGATGCCCATTCCACAGTTAGTTGGTAGCCGTAGGGTGCGTTAGGGACCGGCTCTCCTGGATTTTTGGCCGATTGGCCAGGGTTGAGACAGCCGGTCCCGTAACGCACCAGGATCAGCCATCAGTTTCTTTGAAGTTTGTGATCGCATTGAGATCATCTTGGTGGTGCGTTACGGATGCGATGCTGCTGGCGAAACATTTATTAACACGCTGAAAGCCTTGATATTCAGTGTAATGGTCGAAAAACATTTTATAGTTTTGTAACGTAATCAACGGCAGAATAAGTGTTTTGGATGTTAACTTATATTTCGCCAGCAGCATCCGGATGCGATCGCATTAATTTCCAGATATGCGATCCCATTGAGATCATCTTCGTGGTGTGTTACCGGTGCGATCGCATTAATTTCCAGATATGCGATCCCATTGAGATCATCTTCGTGGTGTGTTACCGGTGCGATCGCATTAATTTCCAGATATGCGATCCCATTGAGATCATCTTGGTGGTTTGTTACCGGTGCGATCGCATTAATTTTGAGAAATGCGAACGCGCCCCGCGTGACCAAAGGTCAATCCCATCCAGCTCTCTGCACACTCCCCAGGTGGTGCGTTACGGGGCGGACTATCTCAACCCGGGCGTTGAGGCCACAAATAACGGCAAGCCCGCCCCTAAC
>NZ_JAAHHE010000749.1:0-1939 GCF_010692525.1 Moorena sp. SIO3B2 | reverse complement strand
CTTCTGGGTTAGGGTCGATAAAATTAGGGCAAGACACGGTAAGCTCCGCACCAGCCAACAGCAACGGTTCAACTTTAAAGACAGTTTCTATGGTCAAGTGGATATGATGCAATAGTCTTAATCCTTGTTGACACTCCCCGGTCTAAAGACGCGGGGATTCTTGCTTCAACGAGCCAACTTGCTCAACCAGACCGGAATCAGGAAGAGTAGAGGTCAATTCTCCGCAAGCGTTTCGGGAGACCCGACGCTGCGCGAACGGGTCGATGACACAGGTTCCGGTGTGCCCCACCGTACCCAAAGCTCTGTTCAAAATGTTGATGGCAGCGTTATGGTCCCTACCTAACTGGCAACCACACTGACAGATATGGGTTCTAGTTGATAGTGACTTCTTCACGACTTCACCACAGTCAGAGCAATTTTGGCTAGTGTAAGCAGGATTAACTGCGACAGTAACTCTGCCAAACTTTTGACCAAAATGCTCTAGCCATTTCCTGAACTGATACCAACCTGCATCATTAATAGACTTCGCTAAACAGTGATTTTTTACTAGATTTTTGACCCTTAGATCTTCATAGGCCACCAGGTCGTTAGACCGGACTACGCAGCGTGCCGGAGACGAAACCTTAGAAGAGTGCAGCCTTACAACAAAACCTGCCACCTTTGATGCATAGCCTACCAACTATAAAGGCTGCACTCTTCTTGCGGTAACTTCTAACCAGTCTCTTGGCATGCTCTTCACGTCGCCTACTTATACTAAGGTGGTGTCTAGCTAATCTATTAATTGCTTTCTTACGATTGGTTGAGCCTTTCTTTTTTCGGGAAACTCGACGCTGATAAAACTTTAACCGCTTTTCCCCAGTCCTGTAAAAACGAGGATTAGGTTCAGTCTTGCCTCTGGAATCGGTGTAGAAATCTTTTAGACCTACATCTAAACCGACGGTCGCATCAGCAGGTTTTAATTGTTCCTTTACATCGACTGAGACGCAAAATTGAACATAGTACCCGTCGGCTCTTTTGACAATCCGAGCTCGTTTTATCTGTTTCTTATCAAATCTCCACAAGTCCCATGTCCCCTTGAGCTTAAGTTTTCCAATTCCCTTTTTGTCGGTGAATGTGATCGATTTTTTGTCAGGGGACAACTTCCATCCTGATTGCTTATATTCGACCGAGCGACAATGCTTCTGGAATCGGGGAAACCCTTTCTTTCCGGGGACTTTTTTCTTGCAGTTGTCATAGAAGCGGGCGATCGATGACCATGCTCTTTCAGCGGCAGCCTGTCGAGCGGTTGAGTTCAATTCACTGGCAAAATCAAAATCTTTAGCCAAAACTCTACAATATTTGTTGAGGTCGTATTTTGATATGCCTCTATTATCAATCCACAACCTAAGGCAACTGTTGCGGACAAATTTTACTGTCCTGATCGCCTCCTCTATGGCTAAATATTGATGTTTTTTGCCGTATGCCTTGAACTCAAGAATGATCATCAGAAATCGACCTCTTCTGTTGTACTGTTATGCTAACACAGCTAGCACAAATCGACAACTACTAGTGCGACTTTACTCACGGTGGCTAAAGCCACTATCAGCCTTCATCCCCGGTTTAAAAACACGGGGTTTTCGGCTTGTGGGGAATTTTATAAGGCTGATGCGATTGGCCGTAGGCCACGCTACGCGAACGCATCTGTTGTCTCAGCTCAGCCATAAATGGCATCGCTTCAGAGCGGGGATGTTTTTGCCGTGCTTGTTCAAAGACCTTAAAGTCGATCATCTTATCTTAATTTCGGTTAATCATTTATATAGTAGTTCTCAATTGGGTGATGGACAAAATCCAGGATTTTAGGGAACAGGGAAGAGAGCAAAAATCCTCTGTACCTCATGAACATGATAACCGCAATAGCAGTTTTAAAATGAGGGGTCAAGTACCCTGCCCTGCCTGGTCA
>NZ_JAAHHE010000748.1:0-1944 GCF_010692525.1 Moorena sp. SIO3B2 | reverse complement strand
CATTCCTGACCACGCTTTTTATTAATGTGCCTCTAGTGCAGTTATCTGGAGCTTACACCCCCATTGAAGCCATGCCTCCTTTGTTTCAAGGATTGACCCTTCTAGATCCACTGCGCTATTACATCTTTATTCTGCGTAGTGTTCTACTAAAAGGAATTGGGTTTGATCTGTTGTGGCAACCCTTACTTTTACTGGTGATAGTAGCCGTAGGATTGTTTATCCTATGCTTGTATATTTTTAAGTGGCAAAAGTATCATAATTAACCTGAATTCGGGAGAACTTAACCTGTGATTAAGAGTAGAGGTTAGGCACTTTCTAGCATAGATTTGGGCTTAGATGAACGTTTCCCTCTCCGCAAAATTAGCTGATTTAAGGCATTGATCGTTTTAAACCAACGGGAATGGCTGTGCAAAATATTACGGTAGGGGATAGTGGTTTCTGATATCATATCCACTAAAGAGGAAGCCCAAAACTTGGGAAACCAGCGATGGAGTGTGCGATCAACAATGTGCTTCAGCAACATTAGACTTACTAGAAAAGCATGTAAAGGAAACAGGCTATGGCTTATTTGCTCTAGGGCGATCATATCGGGGCGACGGCGTTGGCTATATTTAGGGATAGCTTGGGTTAAGTTATCATCATATTCATCTAGCAGTTGGTTAAACACTAGACCATCTTCGAGAGCCGCACTGCATCCCTGGCCGATAATGGCTGAAACGCCGTGAGCGGCATCTCCCACTAGCAAAACACTATTGCCAAAGTGGTAGCGACTACACCTCACCGTTGTTGTTTCAAAGAAAGGCTTCTGGGCAAAAGCATCGACTTCTTCGGGTGATATCAACTGACTGAAATCCCCCATATACTTTCTGAAGAAGGTTAAAACCTCTGAAGCCGATGAGATATTAGCTAAAGGATTATACCCTCGAGTAAAGCCAACTAAAGTACTATAAGTTCCATCAGGTTTGGGTCCACACGCAAGAAATCCTGCGGCTCCTAAATAATAAATATGAACATTATCCCTATTTAACGTCAACTCAGGGTGATTCTCAGGACAGCGGACTGTTAAGACTTTAATCTCAATCGGACTTTTGCGGAGCTTGACTTCAAGACCGGTTTTATGGTGTAGTATATTTCTGACTTTAGACCGTACCCCATCAGCCCCAATCAAAAGATCGTAGGCGCATGGTTGATAGCCTGAAGCTGACTGAAAAACAGCCGATTTTGCTTTTAGATCGACAGATATACATTCGTGTTTGAAGTGTATCTTTAGGCGACTAGCATCATAGCGTTTGGTCAAGGTTTCTAAAAGAAGATTGGTGAGGACATTGCGCTCGATCATGAGTCGAGGTTGTTTTCGAGAAATAGATTGAACGACTCCACGGGAATTATGGATTTCTTGTCCCAAAGCCATGGTTCCCCGTTCTATTGCCAAGGATTCTAAACCAAGTTCACGAAGGGCGGCTCGTCCTCGAAACCCTAACGAAATAATGTAGGAGCGAGCAGTTGACACAGGATTAAGTCTTGGATCAGGGCATTTGTCATATAGCTCGACGCAATATTTACTGTCACGTCGCAACAAATAGTGAGCCATTAATAGTCCGCAGGGTCCAGCACCAACAATGATTACAGTTTTCATAAAGTCCATTTTATAAAATTTTTTTCTTACTATTCATCCATCATGATAGTTACTTAAATTTCCAGGTTATACATTGATATTCGTCACACAAAACTATTTATTTTTATGCTATACATAACTTTTAATTATAATTAAAAGTTATGTGATGTGGAAGCTGTTTTTAAACAAGGGCTTCCACATCAGCTTAACGAGGGAGTCTCAAAAAGTTAGGGAGCTTTCTAAGAGACTAATAGCGCGGTTTACTAGATTAGAATACTGTAACTCTCCAGAGAAAATTCGGGTCATGGTAGCAATAGCGGAAGGTCGTT
>NZ_JAAHHE010000747.1:0-1944 GCF_010692525.1 Moorena sp. SIO3B2 | reverse complement strand
AACGACCTTCCGCTATTGCTACCATGACCCGAATTTTCTCTGGAGAGTTACAGTATTCTAATCTAGTAAACCGCGCTATTAGTCTCTTAGAAAGCTCCCTAACTTTTTGAGACTCCCTCGTTAAGCTCATGTGGAAGCCCTTGTTTAAAAACAGCTTCCACATCACATAATTTTTACTTATCAGTAAAAGCCCAGTATAGCATAAAAATAAATAGTTTTGTGTGACGAAGATCAATGTATAACCTGAAAATTTAAGTAACTATCATGATGGAGGAATAGTAATAAAACAATTTTATAAAATGGACTTTATGAAAACTGTAATCATTGTTGGTGCTGGACCCTGCGGACTATTAATGGCTCACTATTTGTTGCGACGTGACAGTAAATATTGTGTCGAGCTATATGAAAAACGCTCTGATCCAAGACTTAATCCTGTGTCAACTGCTCGCTCCCACATTATTTCCCTAGGGTTTCGAGGACGAGCCGCCCTTCGTGAAGTTGGTTTAGAGTCCTTGGCAATAGAACGGGGAACAATGGCTTTAGGACAAGAAATCCATAATTCCCGTGGAGTCGTTCAATCTATTTCTCGAAAACAACCTCGACTCCTGATCGAGCGCAATGTCCTCACCAATCTTCTTTTAGAAACCTTGACCAAACGCTATGATGCTAGTCGCCTAAATATACACTTCAAACACGAATGTATAGCTGTCAATCTAGAAGCAAAATCGGCTGTTTTTCAGTCAGCTTCAGGCTATCAACCATGCGCCTACGATCTTTTGATTGGAGCTGATGGGGTACGGTCTAAAGTCAGAAATATACTACACCATAAAACCGGTCTTGAGGTCAAGCTCCGCAAAAGTCCGATTGAGCTTAAAACTTTAACGCTGCGCTGTCCTGAAAATCACCCTGAGTTGAAATTAAATAGGGATAGTGTTCATTTGTATTCTTTGGGATCGTCTGGAAGTCTTCTGTTTTGGCCTACACCCAATGGAAATTACAACGGTATAGTTTGCTTTGCTCGAGGGTATAATCGTTTAGCTAATATTTCATCGGGTTCAGAGGTTTTAACCTTCTTCAGAAAGTATATGGGGGATTTCAGGCAGTTGATATCACCCGAAGAAGTCGATGCTTTTGCCCAGAAGCCTTTCTTTGAAACAACAACGGTGAGGTGTAGTCGCTACCACTTTGGCAATAGTGTTTTGCTAGTCGGAGATGCCGCTCACGGCGTTTCAGCCATTATCGGCCAGGGATGCAGTGCGGCTCTTGAAGATGGTCTAGTGTTTAACCAACTGCTAGATGAATATGATGATAACTTAACCCAAGCTGTCCCTAAATATACCCAATGCCGTCGCCCCGATATGATCGCCCTAGAGCAAATAAGCCATAGCCTGTTTCCTTTAAATATTTATCTAGTAGGTCTATTGTTGCTGAAGCACGTTTTTGATCGCACACTCCATCGCTGGTTTCCCAAGTTTTGGGCTTCCTCTTTAGTGGATATGATATCAGAAACCACTATCCCCTACCGTCATATTTTGCACAGCCATTCCCGTTGGTTTAAAACGATCAATGCCTTAAATCAGCTAATTCTGCGGAGAGGTAAACGTTTATTCAAGCCCAAACCTATGCTATAAAATGCCTAAGATCTACTGTTAATCACAGGTTAATTTATCCCGAATTCAGGTTAATTATGATAATTTTGCCACTTAAAAATATATAAGCATAGGATAAACAATCCTACGGCTACTATCACCAGTAAAAGTAAGGGTTGCCACAACAGATCAAACCCAATTCCTTTTAGTAGAACACTACGCAGGATCAAGATGTAATAGCGCAGTGGATCTAGAAGGGTCAATCCTTGAAACAAAGGAGGCATGGCTTCAATGGGGGTGTAAGCTCCAGATAACTGCACTAGAGGCACATTAATAAAAAGCGTGGTCAGGAATG
>NZ_JAAHHE010000746.1:0-1945 GCF_010692525.1 Moorena sp. SIO3B2 | reverse complement strand
CTTTCAAGGAAGCCCTAGACCATCCTTTAGTTAACATTTTGGTAGCTACCATTGAGGGATGGGGGGAGGCTTAGGGGTAAGCTATCAGTTATCAGCTATCAGTTATCAGCTATCAGCTATCAGTTATCAGCCATTCGCGTAGCGTGGCCCAAAGGCCAAGGCCAAGGCCAACAGCTGACGGCTGACCGCTGACCGCTGACCGCACCTCAAGTAGCGCATATCCTTACATATGTAAGTAAAATGGAGACAAACAAAGCAACTTTTAGACACCCTCATGAATTCAAAAACTAGCTTGATCGCTCGCATTACTCAAACCCCTGGTCAGTGTGGTGGTCGTCCCTGCATTCGAGGGATGCGAATTCGAGTTACCGATATTTTAGAAATGTTGGCTGAAAATGTTAGTGTTACTGAAATTTTAGAAGATTTCCCCGATTTGGAACTCGCAGATATTCAAGCTTGTCTACTTTTTGCTGCACGACGCACTGATTTTCCCAGACTGACAGCATTAGGTGCGCTTTCCGTTGGCGAATTAAATTCGCCACGGGTCGCACCTGAAGATTTGGATTGATGCTCAATTGCCTCCAACATTAGCAAATTGGCTGTCAACCACTTTTGGCTTAGAGGCTTTTGCTCTGCGAGACTTGGATCTTCGAGATGCTCATGATATCGAGATATTTGAAGCTGCACGATCTCAAAACGCTGTTATTATGACCAAAGATAGTGACTTCATCGATTTAGTATGTCGTTTGGGAACACCTCCTCAAATTTTGTGGCTAACCTGTGGTAACGTCACAAACCGCAACTTACGGCAATTACTAAGCGCTACTTTGCCTGATGCTTTAGAACAGTTGCAGCAAGGAGAAATGATTTTGGAAATAACCAATACTCCCTAAATTAAGATTGATACGGTCTACCCTAAGATTAACCACCCAAAAACTTCCTCAACTGTTAGTTCTAACTCTACTCCATTGAGAATCGGTAACGTAGACGTTGCTGAAAAGATTTCCAATCGTTGAGTCTGATCGATCACGATAATACTTTCTTCTTCTGGATCAATTAACCATCCTAGTTCAGTTCCGTGACGCAAACAGTGGATCAGGTTGCTGAGGACTTTGGTTTGTCTTTGGTCTGGGGAAAGAATTTCAATTGCCCAATCTGGAGGTATTTGAAAGCGGTTGGCAATTTTGCCAGTTGGTTCAATGGGGATGTTTTACCAACGAAAGACTGTGATGTCGTAAATAATTAATTGACCCCCAAAGGTACAGCGCAATTCGGGGAAAGCCTTGGCAATTTTGTTGGGATTAGCGACTCGATTGATAGCTTGACACAATTCAATTTGAAGCAGACTATGTTGGCCTTGTGGCATGGGCTTAATAACTATTTACCCATTGATAAATTATGATGGGGGTTTGGTTTCTGGGAGTTTGAGGAACTCCTCTAAGGTTAGGGCTGGAGTGGCAGTGGTCATATATAGCGGTTTTGAATTAGGTGAGGTAATTTTTTTTAGGGAGCAGGGAGCAGGCAAGAGGCAAGAGGCAAGAGGCAATAGAAAAAAAAATTGTTTACCTCGTACCTATGAAAAACGCTATAGTTTCTATGTTTATTGAGATGGTGCGTTACATTATAGTAACTTACCCTACAAGATTGCTATGGTGGGCAGTGCCTAGCAACGGGCTTTGTAAGGTTATCTGTATTAAGCACTGCCCACCCTAGGTGAACTACCTCCCGTTAATTAGCTGACGGCTGTTCGCACCTCAAGCAGCGTGGCCATTCGCGTAGCGTGGCCAACGGCCAAGGCCAAGCGTGAGCCTTTGGCTCACGGCTGATAGCTGTTCGCGCAGCACCTCAAGTAGCGCATATGCTTACATACAACCTAGAGGGGCGCTTGTCGCCCCTCTAGGAATAAATTAGATTAAATTAGAGTAAAATAAGATTTTTTTTGACA
>NZ_JAAHHE010000745.1:0-1951 GCF_010692525.1 Moorena sp. SIO3B2 | reverse complement strand
TTGAAAAAGAGTGAAAGTCCCCCTTGTTAAGGGGGATTTAGGGGGATCCCCCCTAGCCCCCCTTGAAAAAGGGGGGAACTGGAGTGAAAGTCCCCCTTGAAAAAGAGTGAAAGTCCCCCTTGTTAAGCTATGCATTAGTCACATTTTTCTTAACATAATGGGACTTGACACCAGAAGTGGTTTTCGGGGAAAGTAGAAGCCAAGTCTGTGCGATATCATGCAGTCGTCGCAGACCCTGCCAAAGGGTTTTCACCCCTGGTTCACCATCTCTATTGCGCGCCAAAAATCCACCCAACTGGGCTATCCAACGCACACAAGTCCTCAAATTAGGGGGGACCTCAGGTGGGGAGGGTGTTTGATGAATAGTGCAGTAAAGCGCTTGCCACTCATGGGTTTCTAGTACCGTATCCCCAGGAGTATCAGGGTGGTAACGAGCCAAGTAAGTCATCCACAACAAGCGCCAAGCCACAATGGTGTAAGTGGCTAAAGCTCGGTGGATGCGGTCGGCAGTTTCCAGTTGCAGTTGTTCGAGGCGACAACCGCTCTTGAGGACATAATGATAGCGTTCAATCAACCAACGATAAGAGTACCAACGCAAACATTGCACCACATCCTCAAAGCAAGTAACCTCTAAGGTAGTCAAGAGTAACCAACGAACTGGTACCACACCGGGTGGTGGGTTTTCTTCTTCTGCTTTTATTACCTGTAGGCGGATTGGTTGGAGGCGCTCCCGTTCGGGATGAGTAGCTGGTGGTTGTAACTCAATGGTTGTAGTACGTAGGGTCAGGGTAGCTTGACGGGCAAGGCGTTCTGGATTTCGTCTGAGTTCTAAGGTCAGCTGACCACAAGGCATTACTTTTCCAATTGCTTGGTCAAGACGTTGGAGTTGTTGGTCTTCAGAGGTAGGTTTGACTGTACGGTTGTGCATCGCACGAATCAGAAACTCCGAGGAAGGGCGGCGCGGCAGCATGAACAACTCATAGATGTCAGCTTCGCGATCAGCCACTGTGACAACGGTAATTTCTGGAGCAATCAGACTCTGGGTAGCATCCAAGGTCGTTTTCCAACGCTGGCTCTCTTTTTCAGAGATGGGTTTTTTGTGTCGTTGATGCTTCTTTCCCAACGAGCGCGATATCCCTAGCCCAGACTTGTTGATGTAATACACCTAGAGGCACACCATTACTTGTACTACAAAATACTGAGTGAATTTTTAAGCCTCTTGCCTTAGCATTGTCCAAGTAACCCATACCCCTCTTCGCTGGATGATGAGTGAAATTCAGTTCTGTTGTGTCTTGAATGGCAATGACAATAGACTCAAGTTTTACTCGTTCTAATGTACGGCGTTGGTGAGCTGATGCGATCGCTTCCGGTTTAATGTAAGGTGATTTCCAAAACTCATAGGCAGCCTGGGTCGCAGCTAAGTTTCCCGAAGCTTGCGGCACACTGGCATTTGGTTGGGCTGCCAAATCGCTGACAATCCGCATCAACCGTTTTTTGCGACGTACATCCCCTAATTCAGCATCTTGCAGCTCTTCTACTGCCCAAGCTTTCATTTAAGTCCCTCCGAGTTGAGAATTTTTCGTGGCTCTGTCAGTTTACTCACTTCCATTGGATCATCCCTGAGTTCGTCAGCACGTTTTTGCGTACGCCAAGCTACCCCAAATGCATAATTCTTCTGTATTACATTATGAAGTACCCAATGGAGGTTGAATGGAAGAACAAAAACTCAACACGGATATGGATTAAGTAATATGAAGTAATTCCACCTTGCCTCACGTCCCATCAGCTCTCTGGATTGTTAAGAAAGATGTGACTAATGCATAGCTTGTTAAGGGGGATTTAGGGGGATCCCCCCTAGCCCCCCTTGAAAAAGGGGGGAACTGGAGTGAAAGTCCCCCTTGTTAAGGGGGATTTAGGGGGATCCCCCCTAGCCCCCCTTGTTAAGGGGGGA
>NZ_JAAHHE010000744.1:0-1955 GCF_010692525.1 Moorena sp. SIO3B2 | reverse complement strand
AGTATAGTCCTGATTATAACTTAATTGAATTGGTTTGGCATTCAGCAAAAGAATATATTGCCAATCGAGTTTTCAAATCAATTGAAGAATTAGAATGTTTGTTAAATCATCTTTTAAATGAAGGAGGGTTAATTATAAAATGGGTACGAAAAATAAAAAACAAAGGCAATGCTGTTATCACAGTTTAAATGCGCAACAGCTTAATTGTGCGGTTATTACCCAAAATGCAACGAGTGGTTGTTGCTCGCTTCCGTAACCGCTCTGATGCAGAGGGTCACTTGCGCAGTCTCCGACAGCTGATGCCTGATGTCAAATTTGTGATTATTTTTGATACTGGGGAGGAATTAGATCAGAAGTAAATAAATAACTGGTTCTTTGTGGACGGTTGACGGTTGTTTGTGGATAGTAAACAGTTAACGGTCAACCGTCAACTCAGCAAGAAAAACGTTATCAAAGTTGACACTTGCTTGACCGCTTTTTTCTCTGATGAAAAAAAACTATAGTTATTAGGTCGGTCAAATCTCCAATTCTCTACACACTAAAGAATAAACTCATGAAACATTTCTTCGCATCTACAACCTTAGTGACAGGATTGGCATTACTGCCATCCTTCGCTATTACACCAGCCAGTGCCTATACCCTGTTTCAAGCAACATTGGACAGTGCTCAGGAAGTCGCTCCTGGAGGAGTTACCCAATCCCCAGCAACTGGCTCTGCTAGCTTAAAACTCAATGATGCTGGTACGGAACTGAGTTACAGTATTAACGTTGTTGGTGTTGACTTTAGCCAGCTAGCGGATGTAGCAAGTCCTGCAAATGCTCTAGATGTTGCTACCTTGCTCCATTTTCACCAAGCTCCCCGTGGGGAAAATGGTCCGGTAGTCTTTGGTATTTTTGGCCCGGATCAGGATAATGATGACCGCACGGTTACCTCTAACTCGGATGGCTCAACTACTATCTCAGGAATTTGGGATCTTGATGATCCTGCCAGTACTTCCTTGAGTGAGATTGCTCCTGGACTGCTGGCTACTGCTCCTGGTGCAGATACGGATCTCTATTTCAATCTTCACTCAGAAAATGACCCAGCAGGGATAATTAGAGGACAAATCATTGCTACCCCTGTCTCCGAACCTTTCTCAGTATTAGGTTTACTAGCGGTGGGAGTCATTGGTGCAGGTTCAGCCATCAAAAAAAAGCTAGTAAGCTAGTACTCTGTACTAGTACTCTGTCAATTTAGTTTTTAGGGTTAGGTGTTAGGGGTTAGGTTAATGGTTAATGGTGCTTGGTTAATGGTTAATGGTATTAGAAATACTGTTAGGTTAATAATGTTAGGTTAATAATGTTAGGTTATAGCATTTAATCCCTAATCCCTAATCCCTAATCAGGAAAAGTAAAAGTCTAGTTACCTCGTCAATTTAATCGATGGTTAAAATCATCAGCCGCAAATCCTTAGGTACTCAACCTGTCTATGATATTGGTGTCAAGGACGACCATAACTTTATTTTGGCAAACGGTATGGTTGCTTCCAATTGCTTCAACAAATCTCACTCCACGGCCTATGGCTATGTAACCTATCAAACTGCCTATCTCAAGGCGAATTACCCAGTTGAATATATGGCAGCGTTGCTGACAGCGAGTAGTAACAGCACGGACAAGATACAGAAATATATTGCTACTTGCTCAACCATGGGGATTGAGATTTTGCCACCAGATATCAATCGTTCTGATTTGGATTTTACCCCAATCTCTAATAGTATATTGTTTGGGTTTTCAGCAATCCGGAATTTGGGACACGGAGCAATTAATTGTATTATCAAGGCTCGGGAGAATGGTGGTGAGTTTAAGGCTTTGGCAGATTTATGCGATCGCGTGGATTTGCGCACCCTTAACCGCCGTGGTTTGGAAGCATTGATTTACTGTGGTGCCTTTGATAGCATTCAGCCCAACCGCCAGCAA
>NZ_JAAHHE010000743.1:0-1957 GCF_010692525.1 Moorena sp. SIO3B2 | reverse complement strand
CACCATTGATGCAAGAGGTCTACTGTAGGTGGCGGTTTCCGGGGATAATCTGCTGTAGATGGGAAAACTAAGAAGGACTAATGGTCAAAGGAACAGGGGAATCCCTGTCAACCAAACTTCTGTAGTCTCGCGCTTAAACGCCAATAAAGCGGTACAAATCGGGATTTAACACCTCAAAACGGACATGGACATTTTTGTAGCGCTAGGGTAAGATGGAGAAGTAAGAAACAGCAGTTAATGATGCCAAGAAAGTTGGGGACAACCAAGAAAATATCGACTCAAGTCGTTCCCGTAGTGGGAATGAATAATTCGGTCAAGCAAGAGTGGTTCTCTACGATCAAGAAGCTAGGCATCGTTAGAGCCGAGTCTTACAACAAGCTAGGTAGCATTAGCCATTGGGGGATGGATTGGAAAAAGGCTATCCCCGAGATCAAAAGCTTTAGGACTCCTGAAACCCTGGGCTTACCGGCTAAATTGATGGATTGGACGATCAACGATGTAGCCAAGGCAATCACAGCTCAGCAGGCAGCTTCCTCCGATGCTGTAATTAAAAAGATCTACAAAAGATTTCCCGGAAAAGAAAACGAAAAGTGTAGAAAAGAATATGCCACGCAGCTTAAAACCTTAGCTTTCCTGGAGAACCCACTACTTCACCGGCTTGTCAGGAAAGAATTTAAAAGAGGTCATTCTTGGGTTGACAATCAGATGGTTTATCAACAAGTAGGATACAAGTGCAAAAGACTTTCTCCTAATACATACCAGCTGGAAATAGCTGGATTAACGAGTAGAAAAAGAAACAAGATCGTTGTCAAAAGTAACAGAAAAGTAAAAGGTCAGATCAGACTGATATATAATAACCAGTCTCAACAATTTGAGATTCATTTCTTGGTTGACCATGGAAGAGTCGAATCTGTTCGAAGACCTCGCGAGATAGGAGTAGACAAAGGTTACACAGAAGCCTTCTATGATTCGGAAGGCAAGGCTCATGGGAAAGGCTTAGGAGTCTTGCTAAGCAAGAAATCAGATAGAATATGTGCCAAGAACCGAAAAAGAGGAAAGCTTTGGGCACTTCATAGAAAATTAGAAAAGTTAGACCCAGCTAAATCAGCTCGAATATTAAGAAATAATCTGAGCAGAAAAACCGAGAACAAACGTTACAAGCAAGATCAATCAGAAATACAGTCAGTACTCGGAGCTGCCTCCAAGTCACTAGTTGGAGGAAGAGCGTTAAAAGTTTTTGCAGAAGATTTAACACAACCAATTAAGAATAAGCGCCAGTCGTTGGCCATGTCTCGCAAGCTCAATAGCTGGATGATTGGACAGATGCGAGACTCCCTGCAAAAATGGGCTGACTGGACTGGCTCGGTTGTCACGGAAGTTCAGCCTAGTTACACGTCGCAAATTGACTCCAGGAATGGAACCCTATTAGGGAAAAGGACTGGGGACAGTTTTACCGGATTTGATGGGGTCGTGTTGCCGGCTGACCACAATGCTGCCAAGAACATCCTTGCGAGGGGTACGGACTTCGAGATTTCTCGGTTCTCTTCTAGGACTGAGGTTCAGGCCGTGTTGTTGCGTCGTACCGCGCGTTTCTTGAAAGGGTTGGGATTGAGTCTAGCTGATGCAGTTGAGCTTGGTTGGCTTAACTCCAAACATAGTAAGACTCAGGCTTTCAAGCAACTCCTCATCGAGATGTGAGGAACGTCCAGATAGCTGGGTGGTAGGTTTAACTCCAATTACCGTCTAACCACTCCTCACTCGGACAACAATAAATTGTACCTTGACCGTTAAATCCGGGTTTATCCCGATTAATCACGGTTTAAGAGTATCTCAACCCGACAGCAACTTGGGATCAGGAATAAAAGTCCCCAGCTAAAATTTTCCTTGGAGACATCTTAATGCTGCGACTCGAACAAATTAGTAAAGTATACCCCACTGGCGAAGTTCTAAAGGATGT
>NZ_JAAHHE010000742.1:0-1973 GCF_010692525.1 Moorena sp. SIO3B2 | reverse complement strand
GACGGCGGCATAAGTCCTTTCCGTAACGAAAAAGTAACTAACTGGGAAGGTGGTTTCCGCGTGCCCGCTATGATCAAATGGCCTGGTCATATCCAACCGGGTTTGGTTTCCAGCGAAATCATGTCTCTCCAAGATATGTTGCCCACGCTCATGGCTGCAGTTGGTGTGGACGATATCAAGGAACAGCTAGCTGATGTTGAGGGTTACAACGCTGGGAACGGTAAGCATTTCCGGGTTCATCTAGACGGCTATAACTTCTTACCCTATCTATCAAGTCTAGGTACTGAAAACGAACTTCCTGAAGGGCCTCGTGAAGAGTTCTACTATTTCACTGATGATGCTTACCCATCGGCACTCCGGTTTAAAGATTGGAAGATAATTTTTGCCGAACAGCGAGCTCTAGGTTTTGATACTTGGGAGGAACCCTATGTAAATTTGAGGGTTCCCATGATCCTTAATCTGCGTCGCGATCCCTTTGAGAGAGCTCCCTTCGAGTCTGACTATTACCTAGACTGGCGCTTCGAACGCACTTACTTGCTAGGTCCAGCCGTAGCATATATGGCTAAATTCCTGGATACCTTCACGGAATTTCCACCTAGTCAACGTCCCGCATCTTTTAGCGTCAATCTTGTTGTGCAGGAGCTAATAGAAGAGCTCAAGAATATGGCATTGGATTAAGCTGCTCAGTAGGGTATATAGCAGAAGTCAGAAGTCAGAAGTCAGAAGTCAGAAGTTAAACTCTTGCCATACTGTAGTTTGAGACTTTTGTCATGTCCTAATTACCCTGGCGACTGCTATAGCACTAAGTCTTTACTGGCTAAGTGCCACCCCTAGCTGGACAATCAAGGCGTCACTTGATGGCAAATCTGCCCATCAGTGACGCCTGCCAACCAGCCTTGACCATAACTACTTGGCAATAGTTTGTATTCACAAGATCAGTTGGCTCCATAAAAATAGCCTTAATTGGCAATAAGCTGCTCAGCAATTACACTACAGAAGTCTTAGCTCATGAAAAAAAGAACGTTTTTAGTTTTCCTATCGATTCTGTTATCAGTCTTTTGCCTAGGAAGCTTTGTGGGATGTCCCCCTGCTGCTGCGGACTATGACCCCTTAGTGTCTTGGAATGACTGTGCGACTAAGCAAACCATTGTTAACTTTGTGGAAGACGTTACCAATCCCAACAGTGATAACTACGTTCCTCCTAGCGATCGCATTGCCACCTTTGATAATGATGGAACCCTGTGGACTGAAAAACCAGAATATATTCAGGAGTCATTTATCAAATATAGGCTAAGTAATGCATTGCCAGCTCTTCAAAAACTTCCTTCTTTAACTGAAAAGGATGTCATGGTAAAGGATATCACCCTAGAATATATCCAACCGGAGCCATTAACACCGGAAGAGTATAAACAGAAGGCTAGGGACTTTCTGGATAACTCTTTGCACCCATACCTTGGAGTGCCATACATCGAGCTGACTTACCAGCCCATGGTTGAACTGGTCAATTATCTCCAAAGTAATGATTTCAAGGTCTATATTTGCTCTGGGGGAGGACTTGATTTCATTCGCTCCTTTGCCGAAGATGCCTATGGTATTCCCCCTGAAAACGTCATTGGTACGACCGTCCAAACAGAATATATCGCCCAAGGCGATGGATCTTATCTCTTGGTTAGGAAGCCAGAACTGGTGCAACCCATTAACGATGGACCAGGTAAACCAGTGGGAATTGAACGCTACATTGGTAAAAAACCAATTATGGCAGTTGGTAATTCCAGTGGTGATTTACAAATGCTTGACTACACTGATGATAGCATTGGTCCAGCTTTAATGGTACTGCTTCACCACGATGATCCCCGCGAATGTCCATATGCTGTTGATAACCCTGACATTGACTGTCCATACGATAAAAAGTCCGAGGATGATATTAATGTTTTTGATGTGGCCGATGACCGTGGTTGGACAGTTATCAGTAT
>NZ_JAAHHE010000741.1:0-1978 GCF_010692525.1 Moorena sp. SIO3B2 | reverse complement strand
GGATGCGTCTATCTCCTCTTTATGTTTCGGTTCATGCTACTGAACCGGATGTGCGCATACGGTTACTGAAAAATCCTCGGGCTGGGCAAATTTTAGAGCAGTTAAGGTGGTTTCAGGAGCGACGGCTACAAATTCATGCCCAGGTAGTGGTATGTCCTGGGATTAATGATGGCATTCACTTAGAACGTACTCTGTTAGATTTAGCGCAATTCTATACTGGTGATCTGCCCGCAGTGGCTTCAACGGCAGTAGTACCGGTGGGATTGACTCGATTTCGACCCCAGGAGGATGAACTGATTAGCGTTACTGGGGAGAAAGCGAGGGAAGTGATTGCTCAAGTTCAAAGGCTTCAGGAGAAATTTAAGCACCAGTTGGGGTCTACCTTTGCTTGGTTGGCCGATGAGTGGTTTTTGATTGCTAGAGAAGAGTTACCGACAGAATCGGATTATGGAGACTACCCTCAAATTGGAAATGGTGTTGGTTCGATTCGTCTGTTCCTGAAACAATTCCAAACTGCTGCTACTGAAAGGTTGCCTAAGGGTCTAGAAATCCCCCGGCGGGGGACTTGGGTGGTGGGTAATGCGGTGGAAAAAGCGTTTGAACCTGTGGTAGAGCGGTTCAATGCTGTGGCAGGATTGGAGATTAACATGGTTGCGTTATCTAGTGATTACTGGGGTCAGGAGATAACGGTTACTGGCTTGCTGACTGGACAGGATTTACTGAAGGGATTAACAGGAAAAGATTTAGGGGAAATGATTCTGTTACCTGGGTTGATGCTTAAGCATGGTGATACCCGGTTTCTGGATGATATGACTGTGGCAGAAGTGGCTGATCAGCTCAAGACTCCGATTATTCCGGTTAATGGTGTTGAGGAATTGATCGATGGGGCAATAGGGAATAGGGAGTAGGGAGTAGGGAATCGGGAATCGGGAATCGGGAATCGGGAATCGGGAATCGGGAATTGGGAACAGGGAACAGATAACGGAGAATAACCAATTTAAAGGCACATCAGCTTATCTATAGTTTAGATATCAAAATTATTAACTAAAAACAAATTAATCTTATTCCAAGTTGCGGTCAAACGTACAACTTTCTCTTCCGCCAATCTCCCTATCTCCCTATCTCCCCATCTCCCTATCTCCCTATCCAAGCAATCTACTCTCTTTGAATGCAACTCGGTATTATTCCTTGAGATTTTCAACACTAGTCTGGATATCCTGATACACCTGACGCAGATACTCGATTAATTCCTGTTGGGACATTTCACGAATCTGCAATTCTCTGATCAGGAATGCCAACTGTTGCAGAGAATTGTTGTGAATTTCAGTAAATGCCCGATCCATTATAGCAGTCGCCAGGGCAGTTAGGACATGACAAAAGTCTCAAACCTAAGTAAGCGCAAGAGTTTGACTTCTGACTTCTGCTATAACTGCTGCTGCAGCCGGAGTTGCTCAGACAACAGATGCACTTGCTGCTGTAATTTTAGATATAAAGATAAAATGTGCAGGTTCAATCCTACTGTGAAAAGTAGTAGAATTCCCTGCACTGTAGATAACAACATTAGAGCTTAGGATTGATGTGATCTAGCGATTTTTAATTTGGTGAGGTACAGAGTTTCTGATTTTAGGGAATAGGGAGCAGGGAGCAGGGAATCGGGAATCGGGAATCGGGAATCGGGAATCGGGAACAGATAAAAGAGAAGAGGGAACAGGGCAAAAATCCTGTGTACCTCATTAAGCTAAAAACCGCTATAGTAAACTATGCTGTTCCCTGTTCCCGATAACTGCCGCGAAGTCTAGTGATTTAGCTACGGTCTGGTCAAAGTAATGGGAGGTAAAATTACTAGTTGTTTTCCACTATAGTATTGCGATAGAGTTTGAGGTAATTGACCTTTTCCTTTTTGCCACGGTACCCCACGGCAATGCCCGTAATCACCATATCATTATTATCACCGGGATTAAACTCAATCTCGTAGCTA
>NZ_JAAHHE010000740.1:0-1984 GCF_010692525.1 Moorena sp. SIO3B2 | reverse complement strand
CGTAGAGGTAACCAAATACACCGAAGGGAGAGGTATTAACAATAGCGTTAAAGGTAGCTGGGTCACTAGGAGTAGCTAACACTAGTTGAGAGACCTGAGCTGCTTGAGTCTTAAACTGGTTCGGATGGCAACCTGTAAGGGTTAATAGACAAGATAGCACCAGCGCAACGGCTAGACGGAAGGGTCGTAAGATGTGTTGAAGAGGGAGTAGTGTGGGGAGTGTGGGGAGTGTGGGGAGTGTGGGGAGTGTGGGTAAGGAAGAAGTAGTTTTGGATAAGAGGATATCTTTAAATACATTTTTGATCATTGTCTTGATGCAGTCGCAAATGGTAACGGTATCGGGATTAAAATTTATATAGCAAGCGGATCTGGGAAAAAATCCTGTGTACCTCTTTAGGTTAGAAACCGCTATAGATTCAGAGTAACTAGAAAGGTTGATGCAGGTGATTAAACGGTATCCCGATAATGACCAACAAACCCTATTAGAGACAGCAGAGTCTTATCTAAGGGAATCCGTTGCTCCCTTGGCTTCAGAAATTGATAGTGCTCCTGAGGTGTTGGGAAAGGCTCTCTTGGGGATGAGCGTTCGCGTAGCGTCGGCAAAGCCGAATCGCACTTTCCTAGGGCTACGGATTCCGAAATCCTGGGGAGGTCTAGAAGTAAGTAGCACAACCTTTGGCTACTTCCAGCAACTGTTAGCACGGTATTCCGGTGCTTTGGCATTCTTGCAAATGCAACACCAGAGTGCTGGAGCAATGATCGCTTACTCTGAGAATGAATCGTTGAAGCAGCAGTATCTTCCCAAATTAGCTAAGGGTCAAATGCTAGTTGGTATCGGCTTTTCCCAAGTGCGACGAACAGGTAACCCACCGGTCAAAGCTATTCCGGTAGATGGTGGATATCAGATCAATGGAAAAGTGCCTTGGGTTACTGGGTTTAGCTTCTTTCAAGAGTTTATCATCGGTGCAGTATTGCCTGATGGTCGAGAAGTTTACGGTATGGTGCCATTTACTCCAACTTGCCAAGATGCAGGTGGTACTATTACCTTTAGCAAACCCATGGCACTGGCGGCGATGGAATCCACCAATACGGTTAGTGCTACCCTTACCGATTGGTTCTTACCTGAAGAACGTGTGGTCTCGATTGCTAAAGCAGGTGCAATTCACGACAATGACCAGAAAAAAGTTTTGTCTGCTGGTTTTTTGGCTCTAGGATGTGCCCAAGCTGGACTGGACATTGTAGCAGCGGCGGCCAAAACCAAGCAACTGGATTTTCTATACAATGCTTTTGAATCCCTCAACGGGGAATTGACTCGCTGCCAGACAGCCATGATCGAAGCAGCACAAGCAGATTATCAGACTTTTCAAGAACGGCTACAACTGAGGACTTGGGCAATCAACTTAGCAGGAAGATGTGCTCAAGCAGCGGTTACTGTGTCTAGTGGTGCTGCTAACTACAAACACCATGCTGCCCAGCGAGTCTATCGGGAAGCTTTGGTATTCACGGTCTCTGCTCAAACCACGGCTATCATGGAGGGAACTCTGGCTCGGTTGGTATAGCGCTACGCGCAAGTCCGTAAGTCAGAAGTCAGAAGTCAGAAGTCAGAAGTCAGAAGTCAAAAGTCAGAAGTTAAAAGTCAGAAGTCAGAATTCAAAAGTCAGAAGTAAGCTAGGACTAGGTTTCGGAGTTTATAAATGTCAAACATCTGAATGGGTAGTGCTATAAATGTTTCCTGTGGATGAATCCTGATTGACTGACTTAGAAACTCCTATACTCCCATATCTTGCCCTTGTGCCAACTTTGTGCTAAATCTCAACATCTAATCTAATTATGTAATATAATTGTATTATAAGAGGGCGTAGTGCAGAGGCAGTCACACCAGCCTTCTAAGCTGTGAACAAGTCGGCTTTGCTGAATCGCCCCCGCCGAATTCTGTCTGTGTAGTACAGCTTGTGTAGTACATACAACTATGGATATTACCCAA
>NZ_JAAHHE010000074.1:0-26677 GCF_010692525.1 Moorena sp. SIO3B2 | reverse complement strand
TCAGAGCCACTAGCAAATGGGATCCTCGTTCAAAGTCTTACCAAATTACTATACCGAATGCCAAACTAGCTGAGAAGTTCAGTGGCCCTCAACTTAATACCACTAGTCCCGTATCAGAGGTGATGGTGCGGCAGGAGGACAAAAACACAGTGCTGATTTTGGTACAGCCATCAAACGGTACCCGGATTGGTAGCCTCAATCAGCTCAATGATCAGCTGTTGGCTCTGCAACTGAGACCATTTCTATCAAGGAGGCCAACCAGGATACCCCCGCGCTCGATTCCTGTGCCACCCCCTAACCGGACTCGCCCACCAATTCCCAGACGTCAGGTTCCCAAAGAGCGCCTGGTAGTGGTCATTGATGCCGGACACGGTGGCAAAGACCCTGGTGCTATTGGTCTTGGGGGTATACAAGAAAAAGATGTTAATTTGTCGATTTCCCGACAGGTGGAAGCGCTGTTGGAAAAACAGGGGATCCAGGTTGTCATGACCCGCTCAGATGACCGATTCATCAGTCTGGATGGACGAGTTCAAGTGGCAGAACGGACTGATGCTGATTTATTTGTCAGCATCCACGCCAATGCTATCGGGCGTAACCGACCGGATGTGAATGGATTAGAAACTTACTACTACTCTACTGGTCAGAGTCTTGCCCAAACCATCCACTACACTATCTTGCGGAGCGTGGATATTAGTGACCGACGTACCCGACGGGCGAGGTTTTATGTGCTCAGGAAAACCTCCATGCCAGCAGTTTTGGTAGAAGTTGGTTTTCTAACCGGCGATGAAGACTCAGCTAAACTGAAAACTTCCGCCTATCGCAGCCAGATGGCTAGAGCGATCGCTCGTGGCATCCTCCTATATATTCGACAGAATCGGTTATATTCGGCAGAATCGGTTGACCTAAGTTAAGTTCTGATATTTTGTCAATTCTTAATTGATAATTGCTAACCTATAATCTAACAATTTTCTTGTTTTGATCGAACTCAAGTAATCTGTTTCTTGCCCCTGGGTGGGTAGGTGCCAATTATTAACCAATGATCAATAACCAAATTTTGATCTCTCGAACTCAACCCCAGAGTCGTCCCATCGGGATTTTCGACAGTGGTGTGGGGGGTCTGACTGTTCTGAGGGAACTATACAAACAACTACCATCCGAATCAATTATTTACTTTGCGGACACAGCAAGGCTACCCTACGGTACCAGGTCTGCGGATGAAATCGTGCAGTTCGGCTTCGAGATTCTCAGCTGGATGGTGCAACAGGAGGTCAAAATGGTGGTGATGGCCTGCAATACCAGTTCGGCTCTGGCATTGGAAACTCTGCGTAGTGAGTTTGACATCCCAATTCTGGGGCTGATTCTACCGGGTGCCCGTGGGGCGGTCCACCAAGGTCGTCGGATTGGGGTGATTGCTACACCAGCTACGGCTGCTAGCAATGCTTATCGAAATGCTATTTTAGAGGTTGAACCAACGGCTCAGGTCTGGCAAGTGGGTTGTCCGGAGTTTGTGCCATTAGTGGAGGAAAATCGCTTGTGCGAACCCTACACTACAGCGGTAGCACGGCAGTACCTAGAACCTTTGCTAGCAGCCCAAATCGATACCCTAGTTTATGGCTGTACTCATTATCCCCATCTAGAACCGATCCTGCGGGAAATATTACCCCCAGACGTTAAATTGGTAGACCCAGCAAAATACGTTGTTGCTGCTGCTGCTCAAGAACTGGATTTAATTGGAGGGAAGAATACTGGGGAGGCAAGACCAACTCGCTTTGGGGTCAGCGGTTGTCCTCAACAGTTTGCCCAACAGTCCCTTAAATGGCTGGGTTACACTCCAACAGTTGAAAAAATACATCTACCACAGGTGTCAATCCCTACGATACCTTTACGTGCGACCCGTGATGGCGAGCAATCCCTTGACCGTAGGTCACGCTAAGCGAACGCCATCACGGAAAGCGCACCTTTAGAATCGGTAGATTGACAAATAATAGACCGATTTTTTTCACTATAAATTGCTTGTGGAGGCAATAGTTAACGCATCCCATTTCCCTTAGGTGAAGTCGCCTGTGAGCAACGACTTCACCTAACTTAGTTATTATAATGATTAATTTTTCTTTCGCAATTTTTTCGGTCAAATTAACCCCTTTAAGTCACCTAGGGCTGTTTCAAACTTTAGTAAGTTAACGATAATAGTAGATAGGGGGATAGGGGATAGCTCACAGGGGTGGGTTTGACCCAAATCTAAAAAACCTACCCCTGTGAGGTTAGGTTTGGAGTTAACTTTTGTACATTGGGTGAAAAGTCACGTCTGTGATTCCTGCGATATCCGTTGCTACTCTGTTGTGAAGGAACTACCCGCTCCTCGAAACCTTCACTAATAAAAAAGCGGTTGATTTCGGATAATGAAATTTGATGTTCTCCCCAATAAAACAGTTCTTCCTCATAGTCTTTTCTTTCTGGAATGACTACTTTGCATGACAAAGGTCGAAAGCCAATTTTTTCCATGGCTTTTTTGGAGCGGATGTTATGTTTATAGGCTTTAGCGAAACAACAGCGCAAACCCAAATAACGGCTAGCCCAATCAAGCATAATGGTTACTGCTTGCGGAGCATAGCCTTTACCTTGAAAATCTGTACCTAACCAGTAGTAAAAAAAGCCAATCCGTTGAGATATTTCCAGACCTACAGAACCGATAAACCCCCAATATTTATGGTTGACAGCAAACTGATATTTTGTTGATTTGGTCTGGTTTGTCTTTAGCCATTCCTGCCAGTCTTCTTTGTCAAAGTCTGGTAGGTTACACAATTCGGCTATATTGGGGTCGGCGTATTGCCATAAAAAATCCTCTTCGTGGTAAGTTTGTAAGGGAGTAAGTATTAATGTGTCGGAGCGGAGTGTTTCAACTCCTTTAGGTAAGCCCTTTGTTCGTAATTGTAATTGCCGGTACTCGTCGATTAATTCCTGCGATCGCGAAGCGCATGCCGAAGGCTTATCGCTATTCTGGATTACCCGTTGTAAGGTTTTTTCAGCAAAGTCAAACATGCCTAGCTGTTGGTAGGCTCTGCTGAGTAAGTGTAGGTTGTCTATGGCGTGAGGTGGTAGGTTGTTGCCGGAAATTGTTTTATCCAGACGATTTTGGTATTCTTCGCAGCAATAAATTATTAATGGCCAGTCCTTTAGGTGTTTGCTGGCTTTGATTAATTGGAGGACACTTGTTGTTGGTAGATTGGCGATGATTGGTTTGTTTTCTGCGAGGTTGTGGTTTGGGAAGAATTTTTCCCGTATAAAAGTAATGTAATCTTTTCTTTCGTGGGGATTAATATCTTGTTGACATAGGGCCTTGATTTTGTGCCGCCAGTTGGTTTGGGTGATATGATTAGTCATTATGGTTTGGGTGCGGCTCTTTTAGAGAGACATATTAAATTTTGGTATAAAGCCTAAAACTTATATAGGGTAAGAAACACAAGTTTCAATAATTCTAAAAATATGTGTACTCAAATTTCAAAAACCTCCATCATATCTTTTTGTAACATTGTGTCATGAGTTGAAAGGAGATTTTTACATTTGTTTTTTAGGGTTCGCGAAGCTTCTCCTGTGGAGAATCGCTCAATTCTACGCAACGCCGGTTAAAAAACATAGTTTTAGATGTATAACAGGTTATAGGCATTAACCCAATTGTTGTTTTCGTCTTCCTAAAACAGTCGCACCCTTATGGTTTTTCGTCAAAGGGGAACTTCAGTTTAAAGCTAGATAGTTCACCTATCTTCGTCTTCTTTACTCTCTTGTTATTTATAAAACTTACGCAACGAAGATTTGTCATTGCGACCGAAACGTTAGCGCAGCGTCTCCCGGAGGGAGATAGTGTAGGGAAGCAATCCCAGTATTTTGGCGATGAGCCGCAGCTTCGCTGAATACGTCGCTGTCGCTCGTAATGACGTAATTACGTTACTTTTGCGTAAGTCCTAATTTACTTTATCGAGACATGCAGGGTTTAAAACCCCACCGCTCACGACGGTGCTAGTAATTGGTTGGGGCGGCGTGTCGGCGGACAGAATAAACTTTGCGCCGAACTGCCTTGTAAAATACCGCTTCCCCAATTACCTCTCCCTCACTCCCTCACTCCCTCACTGTATCCTTATTTATTTGAAAGTCCTTGACGTCCCCATAGTATTTTTCTACGAATTTTTGTAGAGGCATACCTCTTTCTTCCATTATCATGTTCGTTGCCCCTTTAAATTCATTTAGTGTTTCTCGATTCTTGCTCCTTGGTGGCATGAATACGTCCGTGGAATAACACGCTGGCACGATGCAACTGTACCCTTGTTGGATTTTTTCCACAATTTCTTTTCTTAGCGAACTCGCGGAAGGATTATCCAGCCCAGGATGAAAAATATCGACCACCACTATTTCAATGTTATCGTGTCTTTCGGCTAGCTTTATGGCCTTTTCCACATCCTGATCGAAGAAAGGGTTCGGATCTGCGCCATTCTCTGTGTCAGTAAAGGCGTATTTTGAGTTGAATTTCCCATCTTCGGTATGTAGCATACCGAGTTCATCCATATGGGAATTTGTGAAAACGCAGAATTTCTGTCGCTCGTTCTGGTTGTTTGGGTCTTTGGCCAAGACGTCCACAATCGAGGGCCACGCCTCTGGTCCGGCGAAGAGCGGCGTGACGTAGAGATCATTCACGGCCACAAACGGCACCGCATTCAGAATTTTTTCGCGTATATATGCGTTTTTTTTGTTATCAAAATTGGCTTGTGCTTTGGTTAAAGGGAAAATCATGTCTTTTTGCTCGTAAGACAATTGCGCCTCGATTAAGTTGGGCGCGTCTGGGTCGTTCCATTCGTATACTTTCACCGATTTATCGATAAAACGTTTGAAGCGATCATCTTTTTGGTATTTTTCCAAATCCTTTGCTACCTGTTCGACTATTCCTTGAGATGCAAATGAAGCCTTTTTGCTGTCGTATTCCTGGTCGTCTGCACCGGTCCATTCCTTTTTGTCTTTTGTTTTTGCTATATACTCCTTTTTTGATGTCTCCCTCTTCTGTTTGTCTTCATCATTTACTATTGGCGTGATCTTTACCCGATCGATAGTTTTGCCTGTTTCTTCATCCTTCGCTACCTTTAGCAGGGGATTATAGTCTCGAGCTGGTCGATTAAATTTTGTATCATAATTTTCAACTTTATCTTTATCGTAAATCATTTGACCCGCAGCTTTTGCCAGAGTGCCATCATCGTCTTTATATTTCAGATCAGGCGCTTCTTGCTTTCCTACTTGAATACCATATTTTATACCATCTTTTTTTTGTTTTTTCGGCAAATGCTCCCTCAACATTTGTTTAACTTGTTTTCGTTGCTTTTTTTTCATTTTAATAAACTTCTCGCCCGGATTATTTAATTTGTTCGGGTCGGCCATAACTGAATTTCTCCAAATATTGAGATTTTCTTGAGGTTTTTTTCAACGCTAGACGTGGTCTTTAGCCTATGCTATACAGATTCCCATGGTGCTTCTTGTCCCTTCTCGCTATCCTTGAGTTGTTTAGGTTCCGAACAAATCGAGTACTCATTGTATATTTGTGCTACCCACCAACTTTGCCGCCCGTTGAGCACGGCGCTGGGCAATATTGGCGGAGTCATCCCTGAGGGCAGTACGTAGGCGTTTACTTTCATGCTCTTCCACCACCTCATCTGGGATAAATAACCCCCGAGTTTTCTCCTCAGAAGTAGCCTTACTTTTTCGCGGTAGATAGGTCGTATTACCGTCCTTATCCTTCACCGCAAAAATTTTACGATTGTTATCAATATCAAACTTTGGTGCAGCATTGGTCATAGCATTTGCAGGACCAAGGGGAGCATTTTGACTAATCCACACATCCGGCACATACTGACCTTCCGAAAGCTCCTTAGCCGTAGCTTGACTCTTTTTCGGCAAATACACCGTACTACCATCATCAGCTTTCACCGCAAACAAATCCCGCTGATTGCCAAAGTCATATCTTGGCCGCTTGTTCAACACCTCCTCTACAATCGAATCTTTCTCGGGGATATATTTCCCCGCAAGCAATTCCCCATCTGTGGCTTCACTTTGGCGGGGTAGATATTCGGTCTTTTTCTTCCCATACCAGTTTGTGGTAGTGGTGGCAAACAAAATCCGTCCCATGTTGGTATCTTTGACAGTGGGGTGCTTAAAATTTGCTGCCTCTTCGATTTGATTCACCGGATCTTTTGCTGCAAATCCCTCAAGATACCTACCTTCAGCGAGTTCCTTGGCAGTAGCTTCATTCTTTTTGGGAAAGAATTCAATTGTGCCATCCGCCGCTTTTGTGGCAAACAGTTTGCGTCCGCCATTTTTGGGGTCAGTTTTGGGTGGTTGGTATAACTCCTCCCCGGCGATTGAGGCTTTTTCGGGAATATATTTCCCGGCATTTAATTCGTCAATGGTAGCTTCGCTTTGTCGGGGGAGATATTCAGTGCCAAACAAACCAGTGGTTTCAGTAGCGAACAAAGTCCGACCAGTTCTTACCTCCGTAGAAGTGGGACTGTTATTACCCAATTCCGATGAATCTAAGACCTTATTCACCGGTTCTTTGGCTGCAAATCCCTCAAGATAGCGACCTTCCGCCAATTCCATAGCCGTGGCTTGATTTTTTCTGGGGAAGTATTGAATACTACCATCCGCCCCTTGTGTAGCAAACAATTTGCGTCCGCCATTTTCGGGGTCAGTTTTGGGTGGTTGCTCCAACTCTTCCCCAGCGATGGAATCTTTTTCGGGAATATATTTCCCGGCATTTAATTCGTCAATGGTAGCTTCGCTTTGTCGGGGGAGATATTCAGTGCTAAACAAACCAGTGGTTTTAGTGGCGAACAAAGTCCGACCAGTGTTGACATCCCTGGCAGTGGGGTGCTTAAAATTTGATGCCTCTTTGACTTGATTTACCGGGTCTTTGGCCGCAAAACCCTCAAGATATCTACCTTCCGCCAATTCCATAGCCGTGGCTTGATTTTTTTTGGGAAAGTATTGAACACTCCCATCTGCTGCTTTTGTAGCAAACAATTTGCGTCCGCCATTTTCGGGGTCAGTTTTGGGTGGTTGCTTTAATTCTTCCCCAGCGATGGAATCTTTCTCGGGAATATATTTCCCGGCATTTAATTCGTCAATGGTAGCTTCGCTTTGTCGGGGGAGATATTCAGTGCTAAACAAACCAGTGGTTTTAGTGGCGAACAAAGTCCGACCAGTGTTGACATCCTTTCGGGTAGGACGTTTATCCCCAAGCTGAGATGAATCTAATATTTGATTTACCGGGTCTTTGGCCGCAAAACCCTCAATATATCGACCTTCCGCCAATTCCTTGGCAGTAGCTTGATTTTTTTTGGGAAAGTATTGAACACTCCCATCTGCTGCTTTTGTAGCAAACAATTTGCGTCCGCCATTATCCGAGTCAATCTTGGGTGGTTGCTTTAACTCTTCCCCGGTAATGGGAGATTTCTCAGGGATATATTTCCCCGAGCTCAATTCCAAAGCAGTGGCTTCACTTTGTCGGGGGAGATATTCGGGTTTTTCCTTACCTTTACTGTTGGTAGTAGTGGTAGCGAACAAAGTCCGACCAGTATTAACATCCTTTCGGGTAGGACGCTTTAACTTCGAGGCATCTGAGATGGTATTCACAGGTTCTTTTCGTACCGCAGCATCTTCAACAAATGCACCGGACTTGATTTCCGAATCACTTGCTTGACTCCGGGCAGGTAGGTATTGGGCAACTCCTCCCTTGATAACAGGATACACCATGCGACCTTTACCAACGTCGTATGTGGGCTTTGGTTCTTTTTTTTGTTTACCCTTACTAACATCCCCACTACTGACTGTAAGGGACTCAGAATCGCTATTTTGTAAAGAATTTGCCCGTTTTTGACGCGCCTCACTTCCACCAGAAGAGCCTCCGCCGTTGCTGCCTGGTGGTGATAAACCCCTATTTCGCCGGTTATTTATCGCACCACCGCTACGCTTTAGGGCATCTTGCTTGCGGCGGAACATCTTTTTCTTTTGCCTTAGGGCCATGATGTTACCTCGTTTTATAGCTTTGAGAAGAACGGAAAATAGTGAAGTAATAATAGGACTTACGCAACTGGCACATTTTTATTGTAGTTTCTTGTAGGGTGCTCGTACACTCAATAATTTTGAACGAAATAATACTACTAGTGGGTGTCACGCACCATCCGGGTCTTGTGATAATCGCGTAAATCCTGAAACATTATGGGTAGAAACTGGTTATGGGAAGCTCCGCCTCAGAATTGTTCAAGAGGCAGAGCCTCTTGGTATCGGTTCCCAGGCTCTGCCTGGGAACGAGTAACGAAGGAGTAACGAGGAACTTGTTATGTTCTTCTTGTAACTAGTAACTAGTAATTTGTAACTTATTACTTATTACTTCTTCCTTCTTCCTTCTTCCTTCTTCCTTCTTCCTTCATTTAAATCTTCGCCTTATAAACCAAGACCATCTCAGCATTTTGCAAACTGCTAGCATCGCCCTTGACAGTAAATTTCCACTCACTGCCCCTTTGACCAATACTGAGAGTAGTTGGTTGTAGATAGGTGTTATTCGGCACTTGTAAATTGTCATTGATGGTAAAGAACGCCCCACCTTGACCGTTGTTGTATTCGTAACGAATTAACAACCCAATAATTTTGCTGCTACTCATATTGGGGAACATATCCTGAGTAAAGGTGATGCTCATATCATTGGTTTCGCCTCCGGTCAAAGCAGCCCACTCATCGGTGAAATTATAAGCTAGGTCGAAGAAGCTGGTGGCATTATAGGGCTTGAGTACTCCTTTGACTTCGTTGGCAAAGCGACTACCACCTTGTTTGGCAGTGTAACGTAGCTTAATTGTCACATCAAGCAAATCGTTTGGATTGTAATCGCCTTTCTTACCATTTATTTCTAAGTTCCAGTTAGAAACAGCACCAGTACCTTCAAAAGGTAGATAGCGCTCATCACCAAAGTTCAACTCAAACATGCCGCTGTTCTCGGTATACTGGTCCACATGGGACAGAGCCACTTGCTGATTAGCTCGCCAATTAGCACGGACGTTGGTGGTTGCCTCGTTAGCGGGATTCATCAGGTGTTTCACCGCTTTGATATCGGTATCCATCACCAGTTTACTACTGAGCTGGGTTAGGGTGGCATTTACCTTCTGACCTTCGCCAACATTAAAAGCCAGAGAAACTGCCTTGATTTGACGGTTGTAATGACCGGGGAAATCGTAATCGAACAACTCCTCACTCAAGCGGAAGGTGCAGGAACCTTTGGTTTTTAGTTGCAACAACGCTAGGGGGTCTATTTCCAAGAGTGAAATATTCTTGGTTATTTCTAGGCGACGGCTATCCATTTCCGCATAAGCTTTTTCCATGCGATCGAGATCCAGCTCTAAGGTAGATCCACTAAGCAGACCTTGATACTGGTTTTCCCAGTACATGCCATTAATATAGTTAACTTCACCGGCTTTAATACCTTTTTCAAAAAT
This sequence comes from Moorena sp. SIO3B2, assembly GCF_010692525.1. Taxonomy (NCBI): domain Bacteria; kingdom Bacillati; phylum Cyanobacteriota; class Cyanophyceae; order Coleofasciculales; family Coleofasciculaceae; genus Moorena; species Moorena sp. SIO3B2. The sequence continues at coordinate 17,156 of NZ_JAAHHE010000074.1, read as the reverse complement.
AAAGGCTTGCTCGGCTTTTTTGGCGTAATCGTGGGCTAATTTAAAGGTCTGGAAGAATAAACCGGAGATTTTGCTCTTCATCCAACTGTAGAGTTGCATATTGGAGAACTTACTCTTCATGAACTTGGCAATAATTTCTTCGTTCTCGATTTCCTTCTCATGCTGGAACAATTCGATTTCGGACATTTTGACCCGGTGTTCTTGGGCTGCAATTTGGTAGTCTAGCTGGAGCATTTCGCTGGCAGCCATCTTTTTCTGCAACTCCCAATCTTGCTTAGAACGTTTAAACTGGGCTTCTACCCCGAGCGCCTCGCCGAACATGCTAAGACCTTCAGCACTGGTTTGAATGGCATCACCAAATCGACTCATCATATCGCCGACGTTTTTTCCACCAGCAGTAGCCCCGAAACTAAAGGCACCTAAGGTAACTTGCGGTCCAACGTAGGACAAACCACTGGCAATCTGACTTAGGGAGATTGCTGAGTGCATTCCGGCAGCAGTCCACATCAAATTTATTTGATGTTTTTCTTCTCGCAGATGCCCTTTAGAGATTAGGTTTTGGTAGTGATTTTTCTGAGCTATGGCACTATTTTTGGTTTCCTTGAGGTTTGCGAGGGATTCTTTCGCTTCTTCGATTTGTTCTTTTTTCAAGGAGGTAACTATGTCCAAAATCATCGCGCTCTGCTTGTTTTGCATCAAGCTGAGTTCTTCGGAATCTTTTTTCTCCAGGACTGAAAGTAGGTTGTCACTGAAGCTTTTGAGCTTACCAACCAAATCGCGTGCTTTGGCCATCATTGAACTGAAGCGGTAATCGGGTACGCTTGCTGCACCAGCAGCGGCCATGGCAGCAGCAGTTATACCACCCCCACTAGCAGCCGCATTTACTAGAGCCATTGGATCGATTGGGGGTTGGAACAATGGTAACGGTTGGGCTACACCATCAATATTCAGGCTGGCGCGGATTTTACCAAGTCGGTCTTCCACCCGTGTCCAGTATTCTGTAAACAGTTCATTTTCTTTAATAAAGAAATAAGGTCGGTCAATAGTATCAAACTGGGTGGCCGCAAAACTCAGACTTTGTCGATCTAGCATACCGTCAATGGAGCTGTTTTCCAGGTCAATTAGAAAATCGTAGGCCTCCGACGGGTTTACCTGAGTACCATTTTCGTCTGTGTAGAAACCGTTATAGCTCTGGGTGGGTTCCAACACCACACGACCCATATTCTCAGGTTCTTCACCTAGAATATCGTAGGCAAGGATGTAAAGCATACGGGCTTCGTTAATGCTTTCGCGGGTGTACTGACGGAACAGCATGTCCCCCCAGTCAAGCAAGTTATCGATATAGCGCATGACAATCGCTTTGCGATAAGCAAGGGGACGCAGCGCCGCAATGGCATGGGGGTCGAAGGGGTCTTCTAGGTACACAGTAAGCTGAGCGTTGTAATTGCTCATTAAGTCGATGCGGAAGTCGAGTTTTTTGAGGATTTCCATCACTTCCTGCATTCCGCTTACCCAAGTATTGAGTAATTCACTATCACTTGTTGTAGATGCAGTAATATTACCATTACTCAGATATGAACTAAGGTTTGATATTACCGTATTCAATTGTGAGAATTCTTGCCAGCTTTCAATTGTGGCCAAATTTTTACCAGAACTTTCTTCATATAAATCTTGGTTCACTAGCCCCAAGAACACTTCTTGAAAAGGTGCTAGTACAGTTTCCATGTTTTGCACTGCAGAACTAGCAGTTGATACAGTGGACTTTACTTCGCTTTCGCTTACACCGTCTACTTCATTTACGTTTACAGTTCCTTCCTTGAATAAAGTTACAAATTCGTCCATATCATAGGACAAACTGGCCATCAGGGCATCGGGATCTGCTGCAAGGAAGGGTAAAAACTTCCAGTAATCTGAGATTTCGGTGGGGTCGAAAATATATTCGTACCACTGTTTGGCGTACTCAAATTGCTGTTCTGTATTCAGGGTTTGGGCAATCAGGAAAGGAGCATGGAAAAACACTTCCCAATAATAAATGCCGTTGGCACTGTTAAAGTCAAGATGGCTGTTAATGGGTTCCGTGCTGAACTTTGCTGAGTTCATCTTGATATTTTCAGGCGTAGACTCCCCATCAATAGTGAGGGTGGGGGATTCGTTAATCTCCTGAGTTGACAGTTTCAACAGTTCATCAATACCATCGGCAAACAGCAGTTGGTTGAGTTGTTCCGCAGTGCTGGAAGTGAGGCGAATTAACTCATAGTTTACGTCCTTGATTTCGTAAGGCTGAGCAAGGTCAGCATTACTCATTTCGTAATTGATGTAGGCATCACCTTTAATCAGGTACAGAGTTTCAATGTTCCCATCGACATGGTTTAGGGCTGCAGAAAGAGCGGAAGGATTATCCCCCTCAGGATTACGAATCTCTGAAGGAAGATTACCCCAACTACCCAAAATCTTGGAAGCACTTCCTAGTTCAGTGGGATCATTTGGTTCGAGACGATAGTATTCTGTGCCGGAGAACAGATAAACATAATTGTTGATTACAAAAGCAGCATCGATATTACTGTTGGTCTCGGCATAGGTTTTGGGATATTCATCGTCGATGTAATCGGGAACCGTATCCCATACCCCGTTATTGGCACTACTTCCCAGGGTGTAGCGGTAATATTCGGTACCACTATCAGTGTTAACTATTAGATATAGATAATTGCCAAATACGTAAGCAGCATCTACTTGCTGTTCGGTTAGCAATTTGTTGACTGGTCGCACCCCCCAAACGCCTACTGTGGTATTGGTTGCGGAGGTATTGCTGTCGTAATAAAGTTCTAGGTCATTGTTAAACAGATAGGAAATACCATCGGGGGAAGTGAAGGCCGCATCAATTTGACTCCATTGGGTAGGAAAGCCTTTAGTGTTAGTATCCAGGGTTTCGTAGTAGTCTGCTGAACTGGAAAAACTACCATCAAGTTGTTGACTAAAGCACAAACATTGGTTGTCGCAGAACAGGTACAATGCGTCCGGATCACCTAAAGCTCCTGTACCAATAAAGGCAGCATCAACTTTATTGTTCAGCCATACATTGTTAAAGGTGGTGTTTAGATACACCGCGAGGTTGAGATCGCTCAGGTTTCCGGAGTAAGTATCATCGCCGAGCTTGGTAATAATGTCTGCTGGCTGTAGACTGTTGTCGAACAAGTGATAAGTGGTTTGATCGGTGATGATGACAATATAACCACCGGCAGTGGTAAAAGCACCAGTAACATTAACATTGGTATCGTAGAGTTTATCCTCCTTATCCACAGTGCGATCCAGATCAAAAATTATCTCCAGGTAGTCGCTGCCATTTCCATCTTTAATCCAAGCTTTAACAAGTCTTTTCTTATTTGTGGTAATTCCGCTGTGTGTGCTGTAAAAAGCTAGGTAATAGGAATTACCATTAGTGTCAGTATAATTTAGACCAGAAGTCCAGTTTTCGTCGTCACCGCTGACATTAAAAGGACTAGGTGTATCTGGCAGCACAACATTGTTTTTGTCAACATAAATCCGATTCCCTTGATCATCCAAAGTTGCTAAACCACCATCATCAAGTGTCATTATTGCAGCCAGGGTGTAACCTTTCAGAGCATCTTGGGTTTGTGAATCTAATGTCGTATTTTGGAAGTTGATGGCTGTTCCTAAAATGCTATCCAAAACTGTTTGAACTGTATTGGAAAGTGTTGAGCTGGGTTCTTGCGCGCCAGGATAATACTCGTAGTAATTTGTATTATCAATCCAGTGTAAATTACCGTTATAAACGACAGCAGTGGTAACGGAGCTAAAGAATATTCCTGTGTTATCTTGGGGCAGACCAAAAGTGGTACGTATTGGGGTTATACTGCCTGTGTCACTGCGGTATACAAGACCCAACTCATTATTAAACCAGAACTTTACGCTGTTCTTATTGGTAAAAGCGGCATCAATACTACTCCAGCCCCCTGGCATGTCAGCTGGTTCATCATAACTCGTCACTAAAGTGCTAAAAGAATCGGTATATTGGTACAACTCCCCATCTAGCCTTAGATAAATCTGATTGCCAATGACATAAGCCGAATCAACATGACCAGTGATTTGCATTTTGCTGGTGTCATGAGGAATTCCCCAACGGCTGTTGATGGCTGCTGGTATTGAGACGGTATCATCCGCTGAGACTTTGACGTAGGTCTTATCAGATAGGAAGTAGTAAGTATCCCCCCCATCAGACACCTGTACTGCAGCCGTTATAGTTGTATCCCCTTGTAATGAGATGTTGGGATCGGAAAGACCTGGAAGGTCACTTACCCCAGTAGTCAGCTCCTTATCACTGTCGAGGGAGATTGCATCTGGTTTCACCAAAAAGCCACAACCCTTGTGGTTATAAGCAAACCAAGGACCATCTGTGGAGTTGCTGCTGTTATTCAACATCACCACATTGTCTTCTTCGATTTCGATCTCACCCTCCTCGAACAATTCTTTGAACAATTCCTGTCCCTGGTCTTCAAACATTAGGGCTTCGGCTTCCTGGGAGTAAAGTTCGCGGGTCAGGTTAAAAGCCTTGTAATGGGGACCACTTTCTTGCTCATATATTTCTCTTCCCAAGCTCTCCTTGGATAAAGTGAGATTTACATAGAAGCGCACGCTGATGTAGATGTTTTCGTAATTGTCATGATCCGCACCGTTCTGGCTTAACTTGGTGGAGTTCTCGACAAACAAACCCACCTTAGAGATATGGGTAGTGACCTTCAGCCCAAACATGTATAAGGTACGGGAAGTATTAAAATCATCGAATTGTTTTAATTCACTTCCTTCAAAGGTAGTTTGGAGTAGTTGGGGTTGCGTCCAGCGCTTATTGAGATTGTAGAAGGAGTAGTAGACCTTCACTTCTTGGTAAGTGTTGCCCGATGAGGATACCTCTTGTTCAGGGCTCTCACCAGTAGTGGTGATGGTGCCTGAGGAGGGGTCTTCCGTATTTTCCTCCAATACCGTCCAAAATACAAATACGCGGTTAAAGGCAAACACTGGCTCTACGCGGGTAGCCTCAATCTTGATATCTAGTTCTTCCCAGGGTTCCCAGATGGCAGCAGCACTCTCACCCCCAACAAAGGTAGCAAAGCGATAGAAATAACGCCTCGGGTTGGTACGGGTATGACCAAAAAGCACAAGTTTTTTATCGTTGATTTCCGGACTGCTATCCTCATAAACGTAACCCCCAGCTATTTTTAGTTGAGAGACCTCCGTAAAATTGTTGAGATACTCTAAGTAAGCTTCTTCGATGCTGGTTTCAGTAAGTTGACCTTGTGATAAGCTTGCTTCCAGTGCTTTGAAACCAGAAGTTTTCATATCGCTGTCGCGCAGTTCTGGACGAATGTAGTTTTCTGGGTATAAGAAAACCTTGCGGTTCGCCTCCCATACGCGATAATTACGTAGCCATTCCCAGCGTTCTTTCAGCTCCAAGCGGGTAGCTTCTTGGTCGCTTGTGTTGAGGTCAATATCTTCCAAATTGAGAAAATAGCGGTGCAAATACAATTGAATAGCAGCCGTTGCTTCTTTGATGCGGGAAGTTTCGGCACTGCTATCCATCTGAATATCAATCAGTAGCTTTTGATAAAGCTGGCGGGTAGTAGTAACATCAATGTCGTTCGCGATAATATAGGGCACCAGCGCATCACGCTTGATGGTATTTAACTCATTAGTAATTTGCTTAACCAGGGTTTCGTAATTATTGTCACAATCCACAGAAACCAGTAAATCGTAAGCGCCTGTAGCCGCCGTAACCACATCGGGTTTTTCCTCAGACCAATAATTGGGGTCGTACAGAGGCAGCCAAACATCGTTATACAATGCCGATACATCTACCCGTAGGCGTTGGGTGGTGGCAAGGATATCGTACAAGCGTAGTACAAGTTCGAGATCAAAATCTTCTTCGATCGCATTCACTTGTTCTGGTAGGAAGGCATTACGCTGTTTGACCCAGCGCACTTCTTCTTTCTCAAACCCAAAGATTGCAGCAAAATGCATGTAGGGTTCTTTCACTTTTCCTGTAGCGCCACTGACCAGTTCTGTCAAGGTCAGTTCACCACCCATAAAGCGTTGTCCTAAATTCTTAAAGCGGCTAATGGTATGTACATCGCTCAACAAGTAGTCCGACCATTCGCCCCACCGGTAAGCCAATAGTTGCACTGGCTTCTGTTCGTATTGGTCAGTGAGGTCTAGATTGTAGGTAACAAAATTGTTGGTGGTATTGTTGGTGTTATGGAAGTAGATCTGATCTTCAAATTTAAACACCGTGTCAACACCAACATTAGTAGTAAGGATACTACTATCGAGTTGGGGCCATATTTCTTCGATTTTGCGTGGGTATTCCTCATCCACGTAGCGCGGTTCATCATAGCGGTTGAGGTCAAATAGTTCGGCGGTATCGCTGTAGCGCACAAACTGCTCATCCTTGAATACATACAAAGCCCCGTGGTTGTCTACATAAGCCCCATTAATATTAGAGTTAGAGTTAACGCTGGTGAAGGCATTATCGAGCTCTCCCCAAACAACGTTTACATCACCTTCGGTACTGGTGCTAGTACCATCATCGGTCACGTTCAGGTATTTTTGCTCGTTAAATAACACCAAGCCCAGATCGTTGTGGTAGAATGCTGCGTCAATTCCGTTGCGATAGTCTTCGCCCAAACTAGCAATTCCCAAATCTTCAGCAAGACTTTCGGCGATAATTTTCGGGTAGCCTTCATCAATATAACGATAGCGATCGCCAGTGTAGCAAATATATTGTTCCCCCGAGAACAAATAAGTTTTTGCATTTTGAGTGTCAACGAAAGCGGCATCGACATAACCACCTTGGGTAAAGTTATTTTCGATGTGACCAATACCGGCAATTTCGTATGCTACATATCTGTTGGGGCTACCGGTAAACAAGGTGTCACTAGTGGTGTCACTAGTAAAGAAATACAGACAACGCCCATTATCAAGTACACCGTTAAAGAAATCAAAAGAAGTGGTGCTAGTGCTATATGTTTCCTCTAATTCATCCAGATGCTGTTGGAACTCCTTACTCATAAATTCAAAGGCGGGTTCGCTGCGTAGATAAGTGGCAATTTCTTTTGGGTAGGCCTCATCCACGTAACGGTAGTCGGGACCGGAATAGCGTACATAGGAATTCCCGGCAAACAGGTAAGTCACACCATCCCCACTAACCCAGGCAGCACTGACACTGTTGCTGAGAATATTGTTCTGTAAGCCCCAATGGTCTTTGATGTAGGAAACGTTGCTCCAGCCATTGGTGCTGTCGTAGCTCACGTAACACTGTTGGTTGAAGAAATAAGCAGTACCGTCAGCACCAATAAAACCGGATTTGAGGTCTTGGAAATCGGTTTTGTTAAAGGGAATACCGCTGTATATCAACTCCAGGGGCTGCGGGTAGCTCCAGTTTTCCGTATTCAGGTTAAAGCTGATAAATTTCTGGTCGCTGATAAAGATTAAATTGTCTTCTTGGACAAAAATGGTATCGATGTTATCAAAACCTTCTCTTTGATGCTCCTCGGGGATGTTCCACTGGCTGTAATCGCCTTCACGGGGATATCCAGGGTCTGGGCGCTCATAGCTGTCCTTACTGTAACGTAGGTAGCGGAAACTACCATCAGCTTTGGGTCGTTCAAACAGGTAGGTTTCTTCTTTCCAAACATACGCCAAGGCAACATTGTCTAGATCACGCCACTTATCACGGATGCGTCGGGGTGGGTAGGTTACGTTCTGGTTTATGTAGGAGGAGGTTGTGGAGTCGTATTCTACAAACCACTCACCGGAGAATACATAGGTCACCCCATCACGACCAACAAAGGCAGCATCGATAGTTTCTTGGTCATAAATCGGGTTGCGTGAACGCCCCCACACATTTGCGATCGCAAAACTGCGCTCTAGTTCAACATCGTAATATTGGTCCCCACCAAAAACATAACTTTTGCCATCAGTACCATGTAAGATAGCATCAATCGGAATCTCAACTTGATTATCATCTTTTAGTTTTCCAGCAGCTTTTTCGGCAGTACGTGGCGTTGCCTCGGTTGGCGTGAGTGTAGTAGCTTCTAGGTGATTGAATTTTTGCCAGGTGTTATTGCTGCTACTGAGCACATAGCTCACACCTTTCTCCTGAGTTACAGCCTGAATATTGGCAAAATTGCTATCCGTGTACTGTTTGTAGTTATCTTCATCACCAATGACCACATGGAAGCTATTGCCTTTAAACAGGTAGACCTGGCGTTGGTCGGCAAAGGCAGCATCTATTCCCTTTGGGAAGGAAGCATGCAAGCCCTTAAAAGGTAATTTTCTGTGACGCTGCTTACCATTGCTGTAATCCCTATGCTCATTGCCGAAGCCAATTTGTAAACCCCGGAAACGTGGTTCCTCGTGCAAACGGTTAATCGAGCGCGGGTAACCGGGTTCCACAGCCCTGTAATCATCCTCCTGATAGCGGAATATCTGGTCACCGGAGAACAGGTAGGTATGCCTAGCTGTCCTATCCACCAACTGACCGTTATCGTCTTGTTCCTCCCACCGGGATTCTACCACCAGGGCGGCATCTACTTTGCCGGTTTTATCAATATTGTTACGTACTTTACCCCAAAACTTTTTAGTTAGGCGGGGATAGCCATAGTCCAAACGACGTAGTTCGGGGTCAGAAAAGCGCAGGTACTTGGAATTGTAGAACAGGTAGGTTTTGCCGTCTTTGCCCGTAAAAGCAGCAACAATGTGATCGCCTTCCTCAAGACCAGTAATAGTACGATTCCACTGCCCGGAAAGAATTTTTGGTTCCGACCACCACCGATTGGCGTAGTCGTGTTCAACATACTGGTCACCGTAAAATAGGTAGACTTTACCATCTGGACCATTCATAACCGCATCGATCTGAAAGTCGCTAGCACCTCCCGTGATGCTTTCAGGCAAACTCCAAAATTCGTCGTCCACTGTGGCCGGAAAGACTTCGATCTCATCAACATCCGGGCGGTTGGCGAGTACGGTTTCAATTACGCGAGCGTTGGGGTCTTCTTCATCTACCTCTAGGTAATCTTCCTCATCTTTAGGTAGGGTGGAATAGCGGACGTAAATGTTTGTATTCTGATTATTTTTACCAAATAAGTAAGTTCTATTATCTAGAACAAATGCACCAGTTACCTCGGTTAAACCCTCCCAGTCTTCACTGATATTGCGTGGGAAGCCGTCGTCCACCTGGGAATAGTCACTGCCAGAATACCGGACATACTGCTCACCGGAAAACATATAGGTGTAACCGTCCAAACCGACAAAAGCCGCATCAACCATACCTACGGTGGCGATTTGGTTGGTAACTATCCCCCACTTGCTGCGCGTTTCTTGTACTTCAATGGTGGCGTTGGGGTCGATACTGACAAATTCATCATCACGGAATAGATAAGTTCCTCCGTCTACACCGTTCAATGCTGCATCAATCCCTAAAACAAATTCGTCCGGTAGGGAAGTAAATTCCTGGTGTAGGGGTTTCGGGTAGCCCTCTTCCGGTTGTAAATTGGCTAATTCTATACTACCTGCGTATTTGACCACTTTGTCATCCAAGAAAAATAGGTAGTTACCTTCTTGATTAACCATTGCAGCATCAATGTGATCGGTTTGACCAAAATTGTATTCGCGGTGTCCCCATTTCTGGGCCACCGGTCGCACGGTACCATCTTCTGAGGAGATATATTCTTCGCCTAAAAATGCGTAGCTGTAGTTGTCCAAACCATCGAACATTGGTCCTAAATCCCGGGAGAAAGCCTTTGGTAATTGAATCGGCAGGTTCTCATCATTCCAGTCTTCGGCAATGGATTTGGGGTAGCCCCAATCTACTTTGGGCTGAACCGGGTTATTGCTTCCGTTATTATAGTCAAGGGTGAAGTTTACATCCGAATACCGCACGTATTTGTCATTGGCGAACAAGAACAATCGTCCTTCGGAATCAACATAAGCAGCGTCAATCATTTCCAGGTTGTCAAAGTCGTTATCAACTTGACCAAACTGGTTACTGCGTTTGTCCCAAACATCAGTATGAGCGTATTTCACGTAGTGGGAATCCTCACTGACCACTACCCAGGTACCGTAGCGGTCAATAAAGGCTGCGTCTACCTGGCTCAGTTGTTCTTTGTCAAATAACTGGCGGATGGGGTCTTCTTTCAGGCGTTTTTGTAGTTCTTCATCTTCCTTTTGCAGGTCTATGAGGTCATAGTCCTCATCAATATCAGGAACCAGTTCTTTTTTGTCGATTAGCGTGTAATCTTGGGCCAAGTAAATCCAATAGTAATCCTTTTTAAATAAGTAAATAAACTCCTCACTTTCCAAAATTGCATCTACCGAGGTAATATCATCCGGTAGAATCATGTCTTCTGGGAATTTGGCGACTAGGTCCTGGTCCTCAAGTAAAATTGCAATCTCGTTAATATCGAGCTGTTCCTTATTAATCAGCAACGCTAACTGACGAATACGCTTCACGGCTTGGGTGTAATGCATATCGTCGGGAATTTCATCCAAGCTACCCAATGCATTAGCGTTTTCCAGCAACGGTTGTAACCAAGGAAAATGCAAGTTATTGTCGGTTTTAAACACCGCTTTGGATACAGCTTTTACCGCTGAACTTTCGATACCCAGCACACTTTGCAGTTGTTCGAGAATCCCATTCTCCTGGGCATCGCTATGTTCTTTCATCGCCTTGTCAACTGCCATGACAGTACCATCAACGGCTTTAGCGATATCGTACAATTGGAAGAAAATTTCTTTATCGTAATCTTCAAATCCAGGTACGCTGAAGGTTGCTGCATTTTCTGGTACTAGGAAGAAAGGCAACCAATCTGCCAACAATATACCGTTGTCATCAATTACGTTAATTTCCTGCAGAACTTGTTTGAGACCGCGAATTTCCTCAGCTTTGAAATCGAGGTCGGCAAGGTTTTCATCTTTGAGCCGATAATTGTCAGCGTAGTTGATGATACCTACAATATGGTCGAAAATAATCGTAGTTTGACTAACATCAAAATATTGTCGGAGACTGAAGTTCTCGCGGTTGCTCTCCTCCTTGAAGAAAGCACCAGCCCCCGATTGCAAAACCTTACCATCCAGGTAACTATCTTGTAGGTCTTCGTATACCCAGCGCGATACAGCGGTAGCAGCAATTTTACCTAATTCGACTCGATCTATCTTTAACCAGGAGTCCTTTTCAGCAGCGATCGCATTTTTTAAGGCTTTTAATATTTCTTGGCGATGGGGATAAAACTGTAGCGCTAGTGCCATAGTCCTTGGGCTTTCACCGACTATACGCATTTTATCCCTGACGAACATATGTTCATCAATGTAGCGATTCATCTTGAGATTCTCGATCAAGTCTTGCAACGCCACCGGTTTCAAGTCAAGCTCAGCAAAAATCTGCTCGCTGATTTTCACCTTGCTAGCTTTGAATTTACTCAGTTGTTTCTTGAGCAGGTGGTATACCGGACGAGTCAATTCCCCAAGTTCTGTAGTCAGGTCAAAGCTGCTAGCACCACTAGGGTCGCTAAACATTGACACATCCTGGGCATAACCTTCCGAGTCAATATAGCCGTTGTAAATTAGATTATCGTATAGTTCTCGGGCTTCGGTTTCGGTAAGACCCAGTTCTTTTAAATCCGATTTAAACACCTGTACTTCGATGGTGTCGCTTTCTTCTATCCTGGCATCGGCGGCTTCCTGGTAAATGCGATAAAATAGCTCAAATACCTGCTGATTAAAATCGCTGAAATCATATTCAATTTCAAACTCAGCAATGGATGGTAACTGGTGATCGATGAAGTTTTCAGTTAAGATTTTTCCACTACCATCAATTATTTTGTGATTAACAAGGTTATTGAAAATTTTCTCAATCAGCTTGTTCTCAAGTTGTAAATCGATAAATTCATAGTCGCTGATAGTCCCCAGTTGTTGGATAAAGTCGTGAGCGAGTTCTTCTATTTCACGGGGTTTATAGGCAAGCAGGAAGTGCTTATGTTCCTTCGGTGCCATGTGCTTACGGAACCGTGAAGACTTACGGCATCGCTTGGGTTTATATTCATGTTTATCCCCATAGTGTGCTTTGATTAAGCTGAAAGCAAAGTGAGAAGCACGCTCATCCCCGAGAACTTCTGTTAACGTATTTGGGCTAATTTCCCCAGCTTTAAAGCTTTGTAACAAATTATTATAAAGGGCGAGGTCCTGCTCCTGCTGCTGTACTTCCTCCTTGTCAGTCATCGGTGCGCCATTGACAATTTTCCACAGCATCTCTGGCGAATAACCGAATTCCTTCATCCATTTAGTTAGGACAACCAGGGATTCAAATAACCAAAGCTGGTCGCTGGTGTTGTTAGAACTGTTAACACCCGCCATAAAGATTTCAAAGCACTTGTGAGTACTTGGTCGATTGTAGACAAAGTAAGTATGGGGGTCAGAACGGTTAATAAAGGGGTCTTGTTCCAGCAGATCGAAGAGTGTGAACAGTTCGAGAAAATGAACATCCAGCCCATCGCACAAGGCGCGAATGCGGTAGAGTACATTGAGTAATTGCCATTCATTTTCGATTTCTTCCCACAAACTGCTATCGGCCACCTCTTCATACTCAAGGCGATTAGTAATATTAATTAGGTCCGTATCAGTAAAACCTAAACTATGGCGCAGACGTTTGCGGTAATCATCATTTTCATCGCTGAACAAATCGGGATTATAGTCGATTTTGGTGTAGGTGTGGTAGGTCTGGTCATTATACTGTTCCGGCACCTTGCCCATCACTGAGGTGATGTGGAGGTATTTTTCATTTACCGATACGCAGGGCAGGTTGAAAATACGGTTGAACTGGTCCTGTGGTAGATCTTCGTTGGTTCTGCCGGTAAAGTCAATCTCACTAACCACGGCCACCACTTTATCAATTGGTTGTTCTAGGGTCTTGTGCAGATAAACAACTTGGGCAATATATTGTAGAGTATCTTCATTCAGTGTGGGGGTACCATCAACTTCACAGCAATGGCGCAGAATATGATCCAAATCAGTAAAACTCAGACCCGTTTTCTGAGCTAACCGTACAAAACGGCTGGTGCGTTCAAACCACTGGATAGGCACAGTACTGATATTAGTTTGAGTATCAGTTTCCGAGTCATAGTCATACCACACTAGCGCAGTTTCTTCGGTATACACTTCCCCAGTTTCTCCCTCCGGAAGCGGAGTTTCTTCGGGATACACTAGCCAAGTTCCTGCGCTATCCACTAGCGTAATTTCTTCGGTATTCAGAGTGACATAGCCTGAAGAACTGTCAATACCCGTATTAATGTAAAAATTATGACGACCCGCTTCAACATTAGAATGGTTTGACGGTTCAATGTAGAGATTATGGTACAGTAATTGCAGTATCTCTTGGGCTGTCAAATCCGTAGTCTCCATAAAGGTGGCTACAGTAGACATATCCTTGATAAAACTATTGTCTGTATCTGTTGTGTCTGTACCATAGGCACTTTTGACTGTGTTCCCGTCCAGCGTTTCTGGTTCTAATAGGGCTTGCCACTCTTCTAGGGATAGACCCAGATATTCCCGCGCCACAGTAGTGTAGTAGTCAGTATCAGTGGCAAATAACCTACGCAATTCATGAGCAGAAATACTCAGGTGATGCAGGTGATTTTTGATTTTTTCATTATCCAGTGAGAACGGCATATTGAAGGGGTAAGCCGCACTTTTGAGCGCTGAAATGCCACCAGTCACTTGCTCTTCCAGTACTTCGTTAACGATATCGAGGTAGGGAATTAAAGTGTTAGTATTTTCTGCGTCAAGTTCAATATCTTTGATACCACTGCGCCGAGTATCAAAACTTACAGTGGCATCATCGAACTCATCATCTAGCATTTGCAGCAAGTCAGTTAAATAAGCTGCAGGAGAATACACGGAGCGGGCATCATCACCTTCTTTAAAGTCGATGTTACCGAACAAATCTGCATAATTGGGAATATTGTTTTGCATGCTCATGACAGTTTACAACCTATACGTGTAAATATATTGGTTATTGGAGTAGCAATAGTTATATAAAGTATTAGCAGTGTTAATAGGAGTCGATCTTTGGATTAAAGACGAGACACCGCGCGGGCATGTGGCTGTGCTTGCTCTACGCGAGCTATATATTGCAGCGTGATGATTTTGTGTACAGCAATGGCACGCTTAAGCACATTTTTGCCAAGTTCGGGATCGCTTTGGAAGAACTTGAGAAAAGCTTTTTTGGGTGTGTTGACAATCTGTGTAGAAGATTGAAAGCCCCCCTCAAGCAACATCATGGCAACATCTTCTCTACCCTTAGGTACAATCCGCAGCATGCGCTGATAGGCTTTGAGTAGATTTAATACCCTGGTTTTTTCCTCTTCATCTTTTAACTTGATCCATTTATATTTTTTGAGATTAGGAGTGTGAAGCAAATCCGCTTTGCGAAAGTCTACCTCTGAGTTCTTTTCTAGGAAAATTTTAAGTTTTTTTAAATCCGCATTCAACAAATTACTAGATTCTTTTAATGCTTGACTCATGGTACTTACTTACTTATGTGTGAGAAATGTGTGAGAAAATAGTGTTTCACGTTTGTCTTGTGAGTGAGTGTAAGTTCATTTGTTTTGTTCAATGTTTTTAATATAACGGAAATAATACTCATTGTCACTTACAGAAAAAGTCTGTTGTCATTTCTGACCATTAGTCATTGCACTTTTCGGTAATGGAGTTAAAGGAGTGGTTGGGATCATACACCTAATGGCACTAAGTTAAGGTACTAAAATTTGCTCAAAAGCTTATATCCCATGGCTTTTATGAATTATAAATTTTTCATGAACAAGTATTTGAGCATTTCTTCTTAGTGCCATTCGGTCACAACACCCCATCCAATTCGATCGAGCCTCAGACTTGATTGGGCATGGGGCATGGCCTGGTTGACTGACAAAAATTGAAGTCAAAAGTGTTCAAATGGTTATGGGTCGAGGAATTGCAGGACTTGACATTAGTGAGATTGAGTCAGCATTCTTTGGTCAGCATTCTTTGAATGGTTTCCACTCACATCCTCCTTTTGCTGTGAAAAAAACTCCCACACATACAATGCCTTAAAAACCTGGATAAGTCAACAAGCTTGACTGGGCGACACCTAACCACCTGTTTATGGATGGTGGTAGCGCTAATCTTTACAGGGGAGGTGAATTTAACCCGTTGGATTCCTTACATAACCTGAGTTCGATATAAGGAAATTGGCTCTTAAGCACTTTCAGTAAGAGGTACAGGATTTTATCCCCCACCCATAATTTCTCAATTAGCGAAATTTATTGAGAAATAGGGCGAAGATAAAAAATCAATCAGTAACTTTTTTTGAATTTTAATTAAGTTTTATTAAATAAACTCTTGAAAGAAAATTGGTTATAGCGTTTCTATGACTCATGAGGTACACATTATTTTTTACTTCTTCCCTCTTCCCTCTTCCCTCTTCCCTCTTCCCTGCTCCCTAAAGCCCAGATATTTGTACCTCACAAGTCGTAGAATTGCTATAGGTTGGTATTATGGGTTTAAGCTACATCTTATCATTAATGATCAAGGAGAATTATTAGCCTTTCAACTGACACCAGCCAATGTGGATGATCGAGTGCCAGTACCCAGCGATTCACAAAATTTACAGGGAAGAATTTTTGGAGATAAAGGATACATTTCCAAGAAGTTATTTAAAGAGTTATCTTTACAATCACTCAAGCTGGTTACTCCTTTTAAGAAAAATATGAAGAATCAGCTAGTTGAGTTGTGGGAAAAATATATGTTAAGAAAACGGTCATTAATAGAAACCGTTAATGACCAATTAAAAACTATTTATCAAGTTGATCATTCTCGTCATAGAAGTGTTTATAACTTTATGGTCAATATGATAGCTGGTTTAGTAGCTTATACATTTAAAAAGAAAAAAACTTCTTTAAAGGTACAGAAAAATGAACAGGAAAATCTACCCGCTTTAGTCGGATAATTTTTCCTGACTCTAATTTTTTTATAGGTTTTAATTTAGCCTAATTTAAGAAATTAAAATTAGTTTTTTGTCGGTGTTTATTATCAATAATTACCCTTAATTGATATAAGTCTTTTCTGGCTTGGTTTTCAGTCTCCCTTTCTACATCGAACTCAGGTGGATTTGGCGAAGAGGAAAAGGCTGGTGTCAGCTCAAAGATTTTCACTGTCTTGATCCCAAGCGCGAGTGGGGGAAACCACGGCAGACCGCGAGTGGGGGAGACCCCCGCAGGTCGGCACTGCCTCCCCAAGACCGTAATGGTGCGTTTGACCTATTAAGAATTAAATTCGCGCTTATTGTCGCACCTCTGCATCGCTCTTTGTTGATTGAAGGCGGCTAATTCGTCAGATTTTAATGACTAAATTTGGGCATTTTTCGGAAAAGTTTAGTTTATTTACCTATCCCCCTATCCCCCTATTCCCCTCCTGGGAGGGGTTAGGGGTGGGTCCCTATCTCCTTTTATCGTTAACTTACTAAATTTTGAAACAGCCCTACTCTACTAGAGGCTCCTACTTAGAACAAGCCGCACATCAGGTACACATTGTTTCTCCACTTCCCACTTCCCACTTCCCACTTCCCTGCTCCCTGCTCCCTGCTCCCTGCTCCCTGCTCCCTGCTCCCTGCTCCCTGCTCCCTACAAACCCAAAACTTTGTACCTAACTGAAGTGCAAACCGCTGTAACGTTTATCCATTACATATTAAAAAATCCGGAATATAATAATTAGTAAAGCAGATTTGATCACCAATAACGTTACGTTTATTTTATAAGTCATCCAACTATGTCAGCTCTAACTATTAAAGACATCAACACCGATAGCCTTTCTGTGGAAGAACGCTATGCACTTGACATTCTAGTCAACCTGCCAGTGCCTCAGGTTAGTAAACTCCAAGAATTAATGGAATTGGAGGTAGAAGACGTTATTAGCCCTATAATTTTACAAAATTTTATTGAACTGTGTCAAGAATGCGGCTTGGACTTGTCTGAGGCAGGAGTCAATAAGTTTAAAGATGCTAACAAACTCGGTAATACTGGAGCTGTCAGAGGAATTATTGGTCCTCAAACGGCTCAGTTTTA
>NZ_JAAHHE010000739.1:0-1988 GCF_010692525.1 Moorena sp. SIO3B2 | reverse complement strand
TGCCCCATTCAATATCCCTTTCGGTGTTAATAAGTTTTTCCAATTCATTCACAATCATTTCATTAGTCTCCTATTAGCTAAAAAACGTTAGTTTGATGTCAATTACGTTATCAGTTGTTTGAAGATACCGAGGACGATAGCTTGAGCCAATCGAATGGCTTGCGCTGAAGCATAAAAGACATACCAGTTGCACCCGCAAATTTTTCAATATCAAGACCTTTTTCAGTTTTATCTACAGTTCCTTGACCTTGAAACAGACGATGAATGCGATAGCGAAAGTAGTTTTTCAGCAGTTTTGACACGCCAATATACTGCTGATAACTTCTTGAGTACAGTTCATCATCCAATCTGGGGAGTAAATACCAGGGACAGCTCATTAATCGATGATGGGCGTTGTGATAGTTATTGTTTAGAAATATTAATGAGCTTAGCCAAGACCAGCGCGGTGACAAAACCAGAGAATAGGTATTATTTTCGTCATATTTTTGACTATGTTTTGGTACCTTTCCATCTATGTGAAAAACCGAATAAGTGTGCTGAAAACACTCCAAAAATTGTATGATGTTAAGAAAACTAATATAGGCGATGAAATAGCAAATAATTCCACGGGGAGAATATATCGCTAAAGCTGTAAATAGGCTCCCTCGCAGCAGCAAAAGCAAGGCATTACGAAGGCGTTCGTCCCGGCGATTTTGACCGAGGAAAGGCGATAGGGCAATCATCCAGCGAAAGAGGAGATTAACTGCTGGAATGCATAGCCATTCTAGGAGAACAACCAGCCTCTGCACAGGCTTCGGTAGGGACTGTAGAAAATCAGACATGGAAAAGGGATGAAATGGAGAAAAGTCAGCTCGACGTACATGGTGAGCGATATGGTGACGAGCTACATTTGAGAAAACGCTATAGCAAGAGCCGGTGAGAAAAAGCATGATTTCACCAAACACCACGTTCAGACGATGAGAGGAGAAAATATTATGGTGAAAAAATTCGTGGAGGAATAAGGCAGCCCACGTTAGATTGTGTATTAGTAAGAGGACTCCCAGCAGATTCAACCACCAGATATTTGTTGTAATACAAAATAGTGAAAGTCCATAGCCAACTAATACGTAAGCTATAGCTACATAGCTTATCCAGTGATTGCGGTGGTTAACATAGAACTTCAAGTCAGGAATTTTCTCTAGCTCTATGTAGCTTGCGGTTACCTTTATATTGGTTGTAGGTATGGTCATATTTATAGTTCTTCCGTACTGAGTATGTTAAGTTTTAAGAAACTTGAGTGCTATTTAGCGTGACGCTCCTACACTTACGAGTAGGGTAAGTGTCAGGGCAACTCCATCTAAATTCTAGAAGCCTTACTCATAAAAGATTTAAAAATTAATTACCAAAAATACTTATCGTATTGTATAAATCTTCTATCTAGTAGGCATTTAAAAACAAGATGCGTTTCCCCTCGGGTAAGTGTATAATTTCAGGACTTATTAAGGCTATAAGCACTCATCATTCAGCTAATGCACTACCTGCTAAATTATGAGTGTTACTAGCTTATTTTTAAGTATCTATATACTTATCGGTCTAACTATCAAAAATTACGTAGTTGCCGAAATTTTGGCGGCGTTCAGCCAGGTTGGCGGGTAAAATAACCAAGGTAAATGCTTCATAAACGCTTAAAAACCTTCAGATAAAGAGCTTTAATGGGCTTATCATATCTAACTAGTTCTGCTTGCTGAACTACTTTGAATTGTAAAAGCACGCTCTTAGATAAATCAAGGCTTTTCTGTATTGCATACAGTCTTTGAAAAATCGACAATGCCGAAATTTTGGCGGCGATCAGCCAGGTTGCTGGGTAAAATAACCAAGGTAAGTGCTTCATAAACGCTTAAAAACCTTCAGATAAAGAGCTTTAATGGGCTTACCAAATCACCAAATCTAACTAGTTCTGCTTACTGAACTACTTTGAATTGTAAAAGCACGCTCTTAGATAAATCAAA
>NZ_JAAHHE010000738.1:0-1990 GCF_010692525.1 Moorena sp. SIO3B2 | reverse complement strand
CCTTTGCTGTCAGATAGTCTGCTGATTGTGCCATTACCTGTAAGAATTCCGCATCCACTAACTCGCGGTTGCTATTAAGAAGTTGGACTTCTTTGCCCTTGGGACAAGTTAGGAGTTGGTGGAGCAATTTGAGGTATTGTTGTCTTCTTTGTTTGTCCATTGTTTTATTATTAAGCTATCAGCTATAAGCTATCAGCCTTGGCCTTTGGCCACGCTACTTGAGGTGCGGTCAGCGGTCAGCTATCAGCTTACCTCCCTGCTCCCTACTTCCTACTCCCTCTTAATTCTAAATTC
This sequence comes from Moorena sp. SIO3B2, assembly GCF_010692525.1. Taxonomy (NCBI): domain Bacteria; kingdom Bacillati; phylum Cyanobacteriota; class Cyanophyceae; order Coleofasciculales; family Coleofasciculaceae; genus Moorena; species Moorena sp. SIO3B2. The sequence continues at coordinate 1,696 of NZ_JAAHHE010000738.1, read as the reverse complement.
TTAATTCTAAATTCTTAATTCTACTACCTACTCCCTCTTACGTAATTTAGTCGGGTACATCAAGACACAGCAAGATTGTTGATCACCTATTTAGAAATGCTACAGACAGCGACGCTTTGGTCTAAGTAGGAGTATAAATTATATCAGTTTTCTAACTCAATAAGTAGTCTAGCAATATTACCTTGAACGTTTTCCCAATCTTCGGTAAAGGCTTCACGGGTGTAGATTTCTGAAGCATTTTGATAGGATGCGATCGCATTTTCCAGATTTTTTTTAGTATATCCTAGTATTCTGTTGCTGTAAGCATTACCCAGGTTATATTGGGTCCTTGCCCAATCTTCGGGGAAGTCTGATTTGGTATAAACTGACAATGCTAGTTGGTATGCTTCTATGGCAAGTTCGAGATTATCAGCTTTATCTCCACGGATTTTTTCACTGTAGACATCGCCCAGGTTATTTTGAGTTGTTGCCCAATCTTCTGGGAAGTCTGATTCGGTATAAACTGACAAAGCTAGTTGGTATGCAGCAATGGCAAGTTCAAAATTATCAGCTTTATCTCCACGGATTCTGTCACTGTAGGCAATGCCCAGGTTATGTTGAGTCCTTGCCCAATCTTCGGGGAAGTCTGGTTTAGTACGAACGGATAAAGCTACTTGGTATGCTTCTATGGCGAGTTCTAAATTATCAGCTTTATCTCCATTGATTCTGTTTTTGTAGGCAATGCCCAGGTTATATTGAGTGCTTGCCCACTTTTCGGGGAAGTCTGGTTTAGTACGAACGGATAAAGCTAGTTGGTATGCTTCTATGGCGAGTTCTAAATTATCAGCTTTATCTCCATTAATTCTGTTTTTGTAGGCAATGCCCAGGTTATATTGAGTGCTTGCCCAATTTTTGGGGTTACTCTCATGGGTAAAAACTGTTAGTATCGTTTCGTAACCAGCAATGTAAATCTCGATGTTATTGGCTTTATTTCCGAGTAAAAAATTGCTGATTAGGATGCTGAATTTGCCAATATATATAGCAATTTTTTCAGCTATTTTTTGTTCCAAATCTGAGAATTTAGCACTTGCCAAGTTTTGCAATATATCGATAAAGTTATGATCGAGTTTGTCTAGGTTTTCTTCCAGGAGTGGGTATACTACTGTGGGGTCGCTATTGCTGTACGCAGTTGCTAGCAATACCTCTTTCAAGAATTCCAGATAGTCTTCGGATGAAGGATTAACTAAGGTATAGGATTCTGAAATTATTTCTAAAAGCTGATTCCTGAGACTAGCTAAAAAGTCAGCAGCGTTTTGGTTGCCATCGGCTGCTAGTTTTTCTGCTTCTTGTGCCATTACCTGCAATAACCATGCATCCACTAACTCGCGGTTGCTCTCAATAATTTTAACTACTTCACCGCTGGGACAAGTTAGCAGTTCCTGGATAAATTCGAGGTATGCTTGTCTTCTTTCTTCGTCCATTTTTACTTATTCAGCTATTAGCTATCAGTGCTCAGCGGTCAGCTATCAGTTTGACCTGGTGGTGCGTTACGGGACGGACTCTTCCAAGACTGACTACCTATAAAATGATGCCGAGCCCGTCCCTAACGCACCATACGCCTACTCTTTTCCCCCCTTTTTTTAAGGGGGGTTAGGGGGGATCAAAACTCCCATTAATAACTTCTATAAGTATAGCAATTAATAAAAAAATTCGGTCA
>NZ_JAAHHE010000737.1:0-1996 GCF_010692525.1 Moorena sp. SIO3B2 | reverse complement strand
AGATGTTGCGCCAAATACTACTGTAAATACTACTGTCAGGGAAACAAATCTTGATTTTAAGACAGAATTAGAGGCAGTTCCTGCTAACCAACGTCGGGATTTATTAGTAGAGCGCGTTCGTACCCAAATTGCTAAAACCTTAGGATTAAGTTCTCCAGATCAAATAGAACTGGGGCAAAGGTTAATTGATTTGGGTCTAGATTCTTTAATGGCAGTGGAGTTGAGGAATCATCTCCAATCTAGCGTGGGCTGCTCTCTACGTTCAACTCTAGTATTTGACTATCCAACCATAGAGGCAATGGTTGATTATTTATCCCAAGAAGTTTTTGCTGATCTCGATTCGCCAAGCCTAGCAACCCAAAATAACTCCACTGGAACCGACTCCTTCCTTTCTACCTTAGTGCCCATTCAGCCCCAGGGTTCCAAGCCTCCTTTATTCTTGGTTTCCGGAATTCTTGGCAATGTCTTTGACTTCCAGCAGTTGGCACGTAATCTAGATTCGGAACAACCGTTATATGGTTTGCGTACGCTTGGTCTTGAGGAGGACTTCCAACCTTATACTCGTATGGCAGATATTGCTGCCCACCATATTAAAGCTATACAAGCACTCCAACCCAACGGACCCTATCTACTAGGTGGTCATTCTTTCGGGGGGAAAGTCGCATTTGAGATGGCTCAACAATTACGGAATCAAGGACAGGAAGTGTCAATGCTGGCCATTGTCGATGTCCAAGTAGAAATTCCTGAACCAGAGAAAGACGTAGTTAATTGGGATAATGCCAAATTCATAGCTGAGTTAGCGACTATCTATGGAGGCCTTTTAGGTCAAAACCTGGATATTTCCCGCGAAGCACTCCAGTTTATTAGTTCGGAAGAACAGCTAAACTACTTTATGGAACGATTGAAAAAGACTGGTCAGATGTTGAGTAAAACTGACCTGAGTCGAATCTTTGAGGTTTACAAAGCTAATACTCAAGCCAGTGCGAGCTATCTACCCCAGAAGATTGATAGAACTCCGATTACTTTCTTCCGAGCCAGTGAGGTTGGTGCTTTGGGGGATTATTTACCTAATCAGTTAACTACCCTAAAAGATCCAACCTGGGGCTGGGACCGACTTTCTGCTCAACCCTTAGAATTTCATGTTGTCCCAGGGAACCATTTCTCTATGGTAACCGAACCCCATATTTCAGTTTTAGCTCAACAGCTACAATACTGCCTAGATAAAGCACAAGCAAGATTAGGTTAGTGTTTGGGTGCATCTCCTCAAAGCTGTTTGACACGGTGGTGCGTTACGGGGCGGTTCCTCCAAACCCTGGCTACGAGGCGGAAAATGAGGCTCCCCTAACGCACCCTACGCAACTTTTTTACAAAAATGAGATGCACCCGTTAGTGTTTTCTATTGCCCTGCCTCAGCTAGGGAAAGCCTAGCTGAAGATTTCACCTCAAATTGGGAGCTTAAGCAAGATGCTTGTTAACAAAGATAGTATCGGAAAAAACATGAGTAAAATAGATACAGTTCAGTGGGTCTATAGTTCCCAGAATAATCAGGAATTAATTGAACGCTATGACATCTGGGCTAAAGACTACGAGCAAGACCTAGATGATGCATTTGGCTATGTGGGGCCAGAGCCTGCAGCGGAGGTATTGGTCAATTATGTTTCCAAAGATGCCAAGATTTTAGATGCCGGAGCAGGTACAGGCTTGGTTGGGCAATTTCTGCACCAGCGCGGTTACCATCACCTAGAGGCGATGGACATATCTTCAGGCATGCTAGAGGAAGCTCGGAAAAAGAATGTTTACACCAGTTTCCACCAACAAGTTTTGGGTGAACCCTTGGATTTTCCCTCAGCCACCTTTGATGCCATCATTAGTGTTGGGGTTTTTACCTATGGACATGTCAAAAGTAACGCATTTGACGAACTGATTCGTATTACCAAGCCAGGGGGATACATTGTTGTTAGTATGCCTACCGATCTGTCTGAGAGTAACGAGTTCA
>NZ_JAAHHE010000736.1:0-1998 GCF_010692525.1 Moorena sp. SIO3B2 | reverse complement strand
GACTCACTTTATGCAACTGCAAACCCTGTGTGCTTCCTCACTCCGGGTGATTTGAAACCTAACACAATACGCTCTTTGGGAATTCCTGCTTCTAGGAGTTCCCCAGCGATGCCATCCTCTGTCCCATCCCGATGAATCCAGATTTTGCCATCGATAATTTCCACATGAATGATACAGCCATGAACTTGACGCACTCCCTCCCAACCAACTATCATCAATAGGTAGCGATCGCGCTCACAATCAAAAACGCTATTTCGTTCAATTTCTCCGTAAGAATAAGGAATTTGTGCGTAGTCAGAGATAATTTTTTGAATAATCTGCCGGTCTCGCTCTAAAGTGTCCATTTAAGAATATCCTCCGCTTCAGGATCAAAAACCAAAATCCGAACCCCTATGATTTTAGCGATCGCACTCCTTGTGATCAATGCGGATATACTAGGAAACCTTCTTTCCTCTGTTTATGTAATTGTGCCGAAACAAAATTCTTTTAAACAAATTCCTTCGCCCACTTTTTGGTCGTCTATTTCTAGAATAGCGGGTCTGTATTCCAAGCATAGCTTACTTTCCATAGTCGATGGTTGATTTCGCAGGATACTCGACCAAGTGGCAAAAGCATTATTGTCGAATTTCAAGTGATATCTTTTGTTTTCGATGCGGGCATGGGCACTTGTTTTGCGATGGTAAGAATCTTCTCCGTTTAACAATATTTGGTTTTCTGTTTCGGAGGTGTTGATGAGCTTGAAATAATTGTATTTTTCTTCGCCGAATGTGGCTTCAGCACTCCAAATGATTCCGTAATCAGGGAAAAAGGCATGAACAAAGTGGTAGCCCCAAAACTTGGGGTAATCTCCCTGATAAATTTTGCAATAACCTATAGCTTTTTGAGTGCGATCGCCTGTGTACACTGTGCACAGGAGTTTTGGTTGGTGAATGACGGCGCGATGATTTTTTTCAGCGGGAACCGCCCAAGTGAATTCGGCGGCAACTTGGAATTGAATTTCTATATTAGCTTCTGGCAAACAAATGGTTCCGGTTTGATCGTTGTTTTTGATAGAGATGTGTTGATTTGAGCGTTGGTTTTCGGAGGTATTGATAAGTTCCAGGGAGTAGCCCTTGGTGTCGCTCCACCAGGCTGAGTAATGATCGATTGTTCCAGTTTTGAAATATCTTAGAGCAAGTAGAGAACCGTCTTCGAGAAAGAAATGGTATTGTTCACTATACACAGAGGTTGTAGAGGAGAAATATGTATCAGGTACTTGGTGAATTTTTGGAACACAAGGTTTTTTTGCAACAATCGAGGAGCCACCAATCTTGCCGCTTTTAAACAAGTCGCTAATGGTTTTATAAAATTGACAACGGTGTTCATAAACGTCTTCACCGACTAGTTTGATTGATTCTTCTTTTGATTGGAGGAATTTTTGATAGCGTTCTTTTACCCAACCTTTCCATCCTGTTGTTAAATCGATGAAACAAATGTCAGCAAATCCTACACGTTCGAGGTGATTGCGGTAGGTTTCGCGGGTTGGTAAATAAGAGGATTGAACCACTTCTTCTAGAGTGGTTTGCACTTCTGGTGTAAGAGTGCCATTGGCCACGTAGTCTTCGATATAGATCAGGCCGTTGTCCTTCAAAGAGCGAAAACAAATTTCCAGGATTTTATCGCGGTTTTCAATGTGTAAAAATGATAAAAAAGAAATGATGCTGTCAAATGAGCTTGGCAACAGGGCGTCAATGACTTGGGGACTTAGAATATTGCCTGTGAGGTATTGGATGCGTTCGTCAAGTCCCACTCGTTGGGTGAGTTCTTGGGCAATTTCGTTAAAATTCTCTCTTAATTCCACACATTGGATGTGACATCCCGTTTTATAACTCATGTATCGAGCAGGCCCACCAACACCGCTGCCAATGTCCAAAACTCGCGAGTTGGGGGATAGTGCCAAACGGTTGATAGCGCGATCGCAAGCTTTGGTGCCAAAGTAGTGGTATTGGTCTAGGTGAT
>NZ_JAAHHE010000735.1:0-2012 GCF_010692525.1 Moorena sp. SIO3B2 | reverse complement strand
GCTTGCGCTCATCCACAAAAAACAGCAGTAAGCTGGAGAGAATAACCCCCAGTAGCAAAAAAGGTGTTGCTTCAACCAACAAACTCAAGAATAGGGTGAAGGCGTTGTTGAGCTGATTCATGCATTTTCCTATTTATGCTTGAGCAACGTGTTAAGCAAGAAAAAAATCAAAGGTCAAAGGTCAAAGACTAGTCTGAGCTAAGGCTTTTGGCTAGCAGCGATAGGGAATTTAATCGGGAAAACCTTACCTGATATCAGACGATTGTTTTGTGACATAGAGGCCAGATCTTTCCCCGTAGGGTGGCGCTTAGCTACACTTCGTGAGAGCGTTTGGAATAGTTGACTACTCCCCCGCATAAATGACGGGGGATTCTAATAAGGAGGTTTCGTGACTGGATGAATCCACGTCACTCCACGCTGTTTTCTTATTAGCTGACCACAGGAATACCCTGTGGGGACGAGTCAAAACGCCCCTACCCAGTCGGTCTAGGCTAATACCTAGCGTTCTGCTTACTTTGCGGATTATATTGGCAGCACCATTACAATCCGCATTGACATACCAATTCATTGCCGTTCGGTATAAACCGCGCTTCGTTCTTCTCCCTGACGGCTTCCAATCCTTGGGTTTTTCACCATATTTTGGCAGATAGTCACCATCTAAGAACGATGTTTTACTGGTATAGCTTTCTTCTGTTTCTATAAACTCGATTCCATACTGTTGACAAAGCTGAGCAATTCTTTCTTTGAGTCTAGCTGTAGGAATTGGCACAAACTCCGAGTTAATCTTTTTGCCTAGTCTTATCTCATGCTTGCCTCCTTTATTCCAACCAAAAATCACTCGACCAATTTGATTTTCCAAGCAATGATGGATAACTAGTCTCGCGGCTTTGTTAATTCCATCGCGCATCTGACGGTTACGTTTTTCAGTTATCGCCGCTATATCTTTAGACCAAAATCCTTTTAGGTGCGCTTGACCTTGTTTGATTGTTGATATTTGTTTGTTATACCAACGATTCATCGATTTGATGTGCTTGCCATCAATAATAAAGCTAGTTCCTACATTAGAAACACAGGTTAGCCAGTTATCCAATCCTGGGTCAATTCCAAGTACATTCTCGGGTTCACCACTTGGCGTTTCTATTTCTTTTTTATAAACCAACTCAACATAGAAACATCTATTCCTTGGCAGTATTCTTAATTCTCTGATTTCATCAAATTCAATATTGCTAGGAAGAGGCAATCTAAAACTATCAATGCCAAACCAGCACTTTACTTGGCTGCCCAATGGTATTCTTATGTTTCCATCTATTAATCTTAAGGCTTGCTTTGGATAACTGACCAATGCCAAACCTCCTTTTTTTCTATACTTGGGCAGTCTTGGTATATTCTCAATCTTCCCTTTTCGGTATGCTTTAATCAATTCTTTGTAGGATTTAAAGGACTCGTATACCGATCGAAGTATTTGTTGGGCTGCTTGGGAGTGAAGTGCCTTATAGTGAATATTGGGCTTGTATTCTTTTTCTAGCTCAAACTTACTTATGTAGCGATTGGCTTTAAAGTAGATTTGACGAGCAAAGTAGATTCCCATATTTGTCAATCTATGAGATTGTATGCATAAAAAGTTGAGAATTGCCGACAATTCGCGATCTGGACTTAATAAAACTTGCTGACAGCCGTACACTTGAATCACCTCCTCGCGAATTACTCATTATACCATAAACAGGACACATAAATGTGTCTGCGGACGAAGGCTCGCTCGGTTTCATCCCCTGGTTAAAACACAGGGGCTTTCACCATCGCTTCTTGGTAAGAGTTTTACTATCCTTGTTACTATCCGTTGGAAGGTTAAGCCAATGTCTGACCTAAATAAAATAGTATACCCTACTCTTGACCTATTCCTCTACGATCTACGGGAAGGTCTAGGGCAAGACCCGGAAATTATTGATTATAACCGTGAACGATTCTGGCAAAGAATCTATGGTCATCCCGAGGGTGATGAATCAGACCTGATC
>NZ_JAAHHE010000734.1:0-2020 GCF_010692525.1 Moorena sp. SIO3B2 | reverse complement strand
ACCGGTGTAAAGCAGTCGGTAAGTTCGATGGCGAGTGGTGTAAGTGAGTAAAAATGCTGCTGCTCCTGGCAAGTGTCCAGCTGGGAACAATTGAGCAGTGAGTCCCTCACAGAATTCTACAGGGGTAGCCCACGGGAGAGCTTGACAAAATGGGAGAATATCCTCAGGAGGCAGTTCCGGCCAGTTGAGTAGTAATAGTTGAGTCGTTACCTCACTAGCGTAGATTGGTAATTGTGGAAAAGTTTGGTGAAGAGCCAGCAATCCCTGACTATGGTCTGAGTGAGCGTGGCTACACAGGACTAAATCTGCTGGTGGTATCCCATCGGTCTGTAGGGGGGAAATGTCTTCTAATCCACAATCCAGCAGAATGCGGTGTGGCCCCATCTGCACCAACAAACAAACCCCTTCTGCACCATGACCAACACCGTAAGGAAAGCAGGTTAATCGGTCATCCTGATCAGAGGATGCTACTGGGCGTTGATTGCTCATGAGCTTCAACTTAAATTTTAGCTAATCCGGCTCCGTTAACCCACGTCTTACTAATCAGGGAAGGGTGAATGATTAAGCCTTGGAAGAGGCAGACAGAATCGGCGATCGCCAACGGAAAATAAGGTGGAACTATTTTTACTAAGGCTGCATCTTCCTTGAACGGAAAATTCAACAGATTCTTCCCCAGTCAAAACAAACGTGGTAGATTTGTCACTCCATACCAATTTAGAGGGGTTTGTATGCTCGATATACCCTATAGGTCACTCTGGAGTCCACAAGAACCCCACACCCTACCCCTTAGGGTGGGTGTGGGGAGTTCTCACCTAGTTTCCCTCCTTTCGAGGTCAGAGTCAAGAGGGTATAAAGACTGGCAACAACATCACCACAGTAGGGAGTTAACTAGGGAGGGACTGGTGAAGTCCCTCTAACCTCTAAGTGACGATTTCAATTTTTTGACACTACCCATGCCTACCTAGAAGGAAGGGGCTTGGGAAAACCCTCGTGAGCCCCCTTACACTCCCCACACTTCGGTCAGCTTCTAGCCTTTAGCCTCTGCTGTAATAGCAGAGGCGTGGGTTTTTCCAAGACTAAACCATGAATGCTTTTTGAAAGCTCAGCAGCTGACAGCTAAAGTAAATACTGGAAGCTTAGTGTGCAGAGCCGTTGCCGTGATAATCGTCTGAATCATAAAATCCATTCTTAGTCCCAAAAAACAGGCACAAAGCAGTAAATGCAATTGTTAGTACCACTAAAACCAGTTTTACTTCCATTTTCTTAATAACTCCTCATGGCTGTGAGAAAAAAGCGTCACGTTCATTGTAACTCCCTGTTTCGTCCAGAACCTGCCTCAATCCCCTGCCTAAGCTGTCACCCACTTAATTTTTGGGTTGAGGCTGATGGGGAGATGGGGAAATGGAGGTGGAGAGAGGGTTTCACGGTTTGTTTCATAAGATGAACAGATTCAATGTAGATCTGTCCGTGTTAGCTTCAAAGTCATAGCTACTGTAATATTTTTCTATTTCTCTATGATTATATATTCTTAATTTTTTAATTAGAGCGAGTATGGTATTATTTATATCAGTGTGTTTGTTGGGGTTTAAACGCCAAAGTGATAGTGAGCTTATAAAAAATGGCAACTACAAAGTACCAGCTTAGGGAGTACAGCTTAGGGAGTACCAGCTTAGTGCGAACGCTATCGGTAGTAACTTAGGTAAATTACGCACTATTTTAGAAGCTGCTAATCGGGAACGTAAACCAAACTTAAGGTTTTACCCTGCCAGACCGTTCTAGTTACCCTAAAACTGCGGAATTTTAAACCACCACAACCAAATAATCTAAATGATTGCTATAGCCGGTTGAAGTTTTAGATGAAAGAAATCTATAAAATTAAGCGTCGCCAATTCATTAAACTTAGCTCCGTGACTCTTGGTAGTAGTGTTTTGGCAGCTTGTAATAATCAAAGCTCTACACCATTAACGACAGAAAAAAAAGGTAAATTAGATAAAATAAAATTTGCTCTGGGCTGGAAAGC
>NZ_JAAHHE010000733.1:0-2023 GCF_010692525.1 Moorena sp. SIO3B2 | reverse complement strand
GTGTGGTTGATGACCGTTGGCAGGAACTGATGCGTTTCCAAATTCAACGGGCAAGGGATTACTATACCAAAGCAGAAAGAGGTATTAGAGCCCTAAGCCGTGACGCCCGTTGGCCGGTTTGGTCTGCGTTGATGCTCTATCAGAAAATTCTCAATGTGATTGAACACAATCATTACGATGTATTTAGCCAAAGAGCCTATGTACCCAAACTCCCTAAGATGTTATCCTTACCCATAGCCTGGCTGAGGGCACAAGTTCTATAGCATGCGCTATGGCAAATCCTTAATGGAAAATCTGTCAAAAAATCCCCATCCTAAATATCGATGGGTTTTTTTTTCCGTTGACCATGGGCGGCAAAAAGCTGGGATACAAAAGGAAAATACTATCGATTCTATTTAATTGTGCTACAGATGCTTGGGATTTCAAAAGGAGAAGGGGGAAGGGGAAAAGGAATATATTTATAACCCTTTAAGCTTTCCCCTTTGGCGGCGCTGCATCGATTATAGCGGTTTCTAATTAGGGCAGGTGGCAAAGCGCTATAAGTCTATTAACTCAGATGTACTTCAGCAGTGGAAGCGCTATATATAATTTCTGAACTATGGTCGAACTTCCGAAGGGTTGGATTACATTAGCTCAAAGCTGAAGGCTGACGATGGATAAAGGTATCGATACGTCGTATAATCAGCAAGTCCAACCACTTTTGTCATATAGTAAGGAGATGTTCATGTTTGAACTGGATGTTGTTTATTTGGAATCCGAATACGCCCACAAAAGTCCTCAGGAAATATTGAAACTGGCTCTTGACAAATTTGACAACATCGCTATCTCTTTCAGTGGTGCGGAGGATGTGGTTCTTGTGGATATGGCATCCAAGATTAAGCCAGATGTGAAAGTGTTCTCCCTCGACACGGGTCGCTTGCACTCCGAGACTTACCAACTACTTGAGAAAGTCAGACAACACTATGGAATTCCACTAGAGGTGATTTTACCGGACGCTGATGCAGTGGAAGCACTGGTTAAACAAAAGGGGTTGTTCAGTTTCTACCAGGATGGTCACAAAGAGTGCTGTGGTATTCGTAAAGTGGCTCCGTTGCGTCGCCAACTGGCTAAGCTGGATGCTTGGATTACGGGTCAGCGAAAGGATCAGAGTCCTAGTACTCGTGCTAATATCCCTGTTGTCCAGGTAGACCAGGCGTTCTCGACCCAAGAACGAACCCTGATTAAATTTAACCCCCTAGCTAACTGGAGTTCTGAACAGGTGTGGAAATACATCCGCACTAATGATGTGCCTTACAATCAATTGCATGCTAAAGGTTTTGTTAGCATTGGCTGCGAACCATGTACCCGCCCAACTCTTCCCAATCAGCATGAACGGCAAGGTCGCTGGTGGTGGGAAGGGCAGAAAGAAAAAGAGTGTGGCTTACACAACACTACAGAACAGGTAATGACGAACAGGGAACAACAAACAGTAAGGGTTTGAGCAACCCTCACGGAAATTAACAGACTAGGTAAAAAATTTCAGTTCAGGTACTTAAGCGTTGCGGCACAATCAATAAGTTGCGCTTGAAATCCTAATTTTTAGGTAGAAGTGGGGAGTGGCTTGTGATATTTTCTTTATTACGCTTTTGAAAAACAACTCAGTATTGAATACTACAGAATGAAAATCACTTTAGTTAAAAAAATCAACAAGGACGGTAATTTTTGTCGCAAGTGCGTCAATGTGGTAGAAAAACTTGAAAAAAAAGGACTGATGGGTCGCATAGACCAGATTGTCGTTGCTGATGAGCGTCAGCCATCTAGCGAGGGACTAAATTTAGCTGTAAAGCACGGGGTAGAAGCAGCCCCTTTCTTCATTGTTGATCATGAGGACGGTTCGACCCAAGTCTATAGCACTTATGTTCGTTTCTTCAAAGAAATCTTGAATCAGAAGACTTCTGAAAGGGAAGAGGTATCGGAGATCATGGATCGATACCCTGAACTAGATTTCATCTAAAAAACTGATTGCTGTAATCGTAACACTGGG
>NZ_JAAHHE010000732.1:0-2025 GCF_010692525.1 Moorena sp. SIO3B2 | reverse complement strand
ACCGGTGTAAAGCAGTCGGTAAGTTCGATGGCGAGTGGTGTAAGTGAGTAAAAATGCTGCTGCTCCTGGCAAGTGTCCAGCTGGGAACAATTGAGCAGTGAGTCCCTCACAGAATTCTACAGGGGTAACCCACGGGAGAGCTTGACAAAATGGGAGAATATCCTCAGGAGGCAGTTCCGGCCAGTTGAGTAGTAATAGTTGAGTCGTTACCTCACTAGCATAGATTGGTAATTGTGGAAAAGTTTGGTGAAGAGCCAGCAATCCCTGACTATGGTCTGAGTGAGCGTGGCTACACAGGACTAAATCTGCTGGTGGTATCCCATCGATCTGTAGGGGGGAAATGTCTTCTAATCCACAATCAAGGAGAATGCGGTGTGGTCCCATCTGCACCAACAAACAAACCCCTTCTGCACCATGACCAACACCGTAAGGAAAGCAGGTTAATCGGTCATCCTGATCAGAGGATGCTACTGGGCGTTGATTGCTCATGAGCTTCAACTTAGATTTTAGCTAATCCGGCTCCGTTAACCCACGTCTTACTAATCAGGGAAGGGTGAATGATTAAGCCTTGGAAGAGGCAGACAGAATGGGTGATCGCCAACGGAAAATAAGGTGAAACTATTTTTCCGTTGGCTGTATCTTCCTTGAACGGAAAATTCAACGGATTCTTCCCCAGTCAAAACAAACGTGGTAGAGTTGTGACTCCGTACCAATTTAGAGGGGTTTGTATGCTGGATATATCCTAGAGGCCACTCTGGAGTCTACGATAATCCTACACCCTACCCTTTAGGGTGGGTGTGGGGAATTCTCACCTAGTTTCCCTCCTTTCGAGGTCAGAGTCAATAGGGGATAAGGGTTGCCAAAAACATTACCACAGTAGGAAGTTAAGTAGGGAGGGATTGGTTAAGTCCCTCTAACCTCTAAGTGACGATTTCAATTTTTTGACACTCCCCATGCCAAGAAGGCAGGGGCTTGGGAAAACGCCCTTAGCCCCCTCACATTCCACGCTCTTTGGTCAGCTTCTAGCCTTTAGCCTCTGCTGTGATGCCAGATGCGTGGGTTTTTCCAAGACTACACGATGAATGCTTGTTGAAAGCTCAGCAGCTGACAGCTAAAGTAAATACTGGAAGCTTAGTGTGCAGAGCCGTTGCCGTGATAATCGTCTGAATCATAAAATCCATTCTTAGTCCCAAAAAACAGGCACAAAGCAGTAAAAGCAATTGTTAGTACCACTAAAACCAGTTTTACTTCCATTTTCTTAATAACTCCTCATGGCTGTGAGAAAAAAGCGTCACGTTCATTGTAACTCCCTCTTTCGTCCAGAACCTGCCTTCATCCCCTGCCTAAGCTGTCACGCACTTAATTTTTGGGTTGAGGCTGATGGGGAGATGGGGAAATGGAGGTGGGGAGAGGGTTTCATGGTTTGTTTCATAATATGAACAGATTTAATTTAGATGCGTGTTAGCTTAAAAGCCATGGCTACTGTAATATTTTTATATTTCTCTATGATTATATATTCTTAATTTTTTAATTAGAGCGAGTATGGTATTATTTCTATCGGTGTGTTTGTTGGGGTTTAAACGCCAAAGTGATAGTCAGCTTAGAAAAAATGGCAAGTACAAAGTACCAGCTTAGTGAGTACAGCTTAGTGAGTACAGCTTAGTGAGTACCAGCTTAGTGCGATCGCTATCGGTAGTAACTTAGGTAAATTACGCACTATCTTAGAAGCTGCTAATCGCGAACCTAGACCAAATTCAAGGTTTTTCCCTACCAGACCGTTCTAGTTTGCCTAAAGCTGCACCATTTCAAACCACCACAACCAGATCATCTCAATTACTGCTCTAGCCGGTTGAAGTTTTATATGAAAGAAATCTATAAAATTAAGCGTCGCCAATTACTTAAACTTAGCTCCGTGACTCTTGGTAGTAGTGTTTTGGCAGCTTGTAATAATCAAAGCTCTACACCATTAACGACAGAAAAAAAAGGTAAATTAGATAAAATAAAATTTGCTCTGGGCTGGAAAGC
>NZ_JAAHHE010000731.1:0-2027 GCF_010692525.1 Moorena sp. SIO3B2 | reverse complement strand
GAGTCGGGAGCGGTGCGACCCGTGGCGAATTTAATTCGACGACTGTAAGCGCACCGAGGGAGTCGGGAGTCGGGGGAGAAAGATTTTGTCTGGATATCGTAAGTTTGGGCAATTATCGGGATTTGATGTGACGTACTCCCACACTGACCTTTACAGGTTCAGTGTGGGCTTCTTGCCAACACCACCCAACGGTTCGGTTGCTCGGCAAGCTTTACTTCTGACGGGACGTCCCACCGCCAAATTCAATATATTCCTGGCCGCATTTACATCTCTGTCCTCGGTATATCCACAATGAGGACAAGAATGAATGCGGTCTTTTAGTTCTTTGGGCACTTTTTTGCCACAATTGGAACAGTTTTGACTGGTGTTCCGAGGATTTACTGCTTTCGTTCTCAAACCAGCATTTAAGGCCGTAGGCCACGCTACGCGAACGGCTTTGTTTGACAATATTGACAGGAATTGACCCCACCCAGCATCTAACACTGATTTAGCTAGCTTAGTCCTGGCTAGTCCTTTGATATTCAGCTTTTCATGAGCTATTAGATCGTGGTCAGCTAATAGCTCTTTTGCTGTCTTAAAATGAAAATCTTTTCTAGTATCTGCGACTTTTTTGTGAGCCTTTCCAAGTTTTAGTACAGCCTTTTTTCTGTTATTGCTACCTTTCTTGGAACGGCTCACAGTTTTCTGTATTTTCTTTAATCGCTTTTGGGCTTTACGATAGTACTGAGGAATTGGTACCTCTGACCCATCAGACTTGACCAAGAAGGACTTAAGTCCCATGTCTATCCCGATAGGGTTAGCCACATTTTCTAGTGGTAAGATTTCTGGAACTGTGTCATCTTGGATCGAAAGCGTGACGTAATAACCATCAGCCTTTCGAGTTATAGTAGCAGTCTTTACCTTGAAGCCTTCAGGGATAGGTCTGTGATAGATCATCTTAACTTTTCCAAACTTAGGAAGAGTTAAGGTGTTTCCATCTATAGGACTTTTGGACAAACAAGGGAAAGTGAAAGACTTATACCTGTTTTGGCCTTTGAATCTAGGTCTTCCGCTCTTCTTTCCGTTGCAGTCTCCTTTTAGGAATCGCTTAAAAGCTAAGTCAACACGCTTTACACAGTCTTGTAAAACTTGAGACTGAATATCAGCGTACCAAGGTCTATCCTTTTTTAATTGAGGAAGGGTTCGTTTCTGTGAAAAATAGTCTGGATTATCCCTTAATTCTGGGACATTACAAATAAGAGGACAAGAATTGATTGAGCAGCGGCTTTGCTCGTACCATCTAAATCTATCAGCCAGTAAGTAGTTGTACTGGTGTCGAAGCATATCTAGCCATTTTTCTACTTTCTGTGCCTGTTCTTTTGTTAGTCTTAGCCGGTACTGATACGCTGCTATCATCGTTGCTGCCTCCTGTTTTTCGACCTATACTTAGTATAGCGCAAGTATTTACAGGTGTCAACGCACAATGAAGGATAAAAATTTGATGATTAGATTGACTGATTTTGAAAAAAGGCAACTAAGACAGGAAGCCGATCGTAGAGGTATGACCAACTCTGAGTTGATAAGAAGCTTGATAGCTCGTTTCCCTGATCCGAAAGAGTCTGTGTAAAATTCATCCCACACCTATGCTACGCATTAGGATGTGGGGCTTCTTTTACCGGACAGCTAACTATGGGATTGGCCAAAGGCCAGGCTACGCGATTGGCCTTTGGCCACGCTACGCGATCGCATGGTTGTTTAACAGTTAGGCTTCCGCAACGGTTAGGTTTCCGCAACGGTTACTATAGTCGATGCGATCGCATAGTTGATTAAATCTCTAGACGTAAGCTATCAGTTATCAGCTATCAGCTATCAGCTATCAAATGTCGGCCTGTGGCCAAACTACTGTTGGCGCAGCGTGCGCGTAGCGCAATCAGTACTTTTGAATAAAATAAGCTGACGGCACCTCAAGTAGCGTGAGCTAAAAGCTGACCGCTGATAGCTGACCGCTGACCGCTGACCGCTGACCGCTGATAGCTGATAGCTTAGGT
>NZ_JAAHHE010000730.1:0-2036 GCF_010692525.1 Moorena sp. SIO3B2 | reverse complement strand
GCCCAACTAAACTTCGTAAGTCCTAACTAATTACAAATATCCCAATATAAGATATTACAATTAGTAAACCGGATGTTGATAGTAAACCTGTCTAACTTAATCAATCCAATGATGTTCCGGTCAGTCGTAAAAATACATCTTCTAAGTTGGTGCGGCGGCGGGTTAGACTAACAGATGGAATCGTATTTAGGTCCTGCCAGAGAGGTTGGGGATTGTCCATAGGTAATGCAATCAGATAGTTACTGCCAAAGGTGCGATACCAAGTTCCGTACTGAGTCGCTAATTGTTGCAGGATATCTGGCGAGATTCCCTCAATCTCCACTAGCTCTTTACCAACAGTGCGCTCAATCAGGTCATCGGGGGTACCTTCGTCAATCACCTTACCCTGCTGAAGTAAGATTAAGCGATCGCATAACCGTTGTGCTTCATCCATATAGTGAGTAGTCAACAACACCCCACACCCCTGATGTTTCAGGTGAATCACCAGCTTCCAAAAATCCTGCCGTGCATCCGGGTCAAGTCCTGTAGTAGGCTCATCTAAAAACACGACTTGGGGATGATTAATCAAGGCTCGTGCCAATACCAAACGCCGCTTCAAGCCACCAGATAGCTCATCAATCCGCCGCTGAGCATAATCCTGTAGCCCCACGAGCTCCAGTAACTCCCCTGCTCGTGTCCGAGCTGACTTACCGGTGATCCGGTAGTGGTGGGCAAAGACAACCAAATTCTCAAATACGGTGAAGTCCGGGTCAAGATTATCCTCTTGAGTAACAATCCCCATGGAAAAACGAACCTGTCGCCCTTGAGAATGTACCTGATATTGACCCAACTGTACAAAGCCACGACTAGGCACAACTGCGCCGTAGAGCATTCCCACCGTAGTCGTTTTACCCGCACCATTCGGTCCAAGTAAACCCAAAACTTCCCCAGGATTTAGGGTAAAACTAACTCCACTAACGACAGTGCGATGCTCCTTTGGAGCCGCTACGCGAACGCCATAAGATTTCCACAAATCGTAAGCCGTCAGTGCTACTCGTTCCGTATCGATTTCAGATGTTGTAAGATGCATAGCTAAGACCACAGATGGGTGGCTCAATTTTGAAGGTTAGCGGGTTGAAGGTTAGCGGGTTGAAGGTTAGCGGGTTGAAGGTTAGCGGGTTGAAGGTTAGCGGGTTGAAGGTTAGCGGGTTGAAGGTTAGCGGGTTGAAGGTTAGCTGGTTGAAGGTTGGCTGGTTGGAGGTTAGCTGGTTGAAGGTTAGCTGGTTGAAGGTTGGCTGGTTGAAGATTAGCTGCTTGAAGGTTAGCTGAGTGAAATACCCAAGGATAATCGGTAATGGGTAATGGCTCACGGACCACTGACCCAAGGTTAATTGAGTCTTACTTAAATAAATTCATGACTTGGGTAAATTCATTAGCTTCGCAAAGCCAAAGGAAAAACTTTGCTTTCACTTGTACTACAAAAGTAGTATAACGAGACGTTTTAATGCTGTCAAAATTAATCAAGACACCAAAGATGGATGAAGGGATAGAAATCAGGCATTAAAGCCAGAAAAACAGGTACTTATCAAGTCTTATCTCTATTTATCGTTAATTTCAAAGGTAACCAGTTAACCTGTAAGCATTCAGCGATCAGCGATCAGCGATCAGCGATCAGCGATCAGCGATCAGCGATCAGCGATCAGCTAGCTAACCTTGGCCAAAAGGCCACGCGTTCGCGTTCAACCTTGGCCTTTGGCCACGCGTTCGCGTTCAACCCCCTAACCTTAAACCCACTAACCTTAACCCTTCAACCAACTCCCAAAATCAACTCCCAACTATTCAACCTTCCCGTATCCATCGCTACATCATCCACCACCTGTAATTGCCATACTCCCGATGCTGGTTTATTCAAAACCGACTTCAAACCAGGAGTAGTTTCCACGGAATAGGTTTGTTTTAATAGGCATCGGGGATGAATAGGGAACCTTTTAGGACTATTTTCAGTCTGAACCTTAGATCCAACAACTCTGGTACCTGCTTTACCTTTCCAAGAAGCC
>NZ_JAAHHE010000073.1:0-26998 GCF_010692525.1 Moorena sp. SIO3B2 | reverse complement strand
AAGTGCCATCGCGCTTGTGTCCCTCGAAGATTTTTGAGGTTTTGCGATCGCTTAAGTAGCTCATATCAGTAGCTCATATCAGTAGCTCATATCAGTAGCTCATATCAGTAGCTCATATCAGTAGCTCGTAGGTAGGGAACCATGACTTGGTGCATTAATCCCGATTGTTCTAAACCTTACAATACAGAAGATACCCTATTTTGCCAAGCCTGTGGCTCGGACTTACTCTTGGCAGAACGCTATCGCGTGATTGGGTTACTCAGTGACAAAGGTGCTTTCGGTAAAACCTATGAGGTACTTGATCACAACAGTGATCAAAAAAGTAATCACAACACTCTCAAAGTTCTCAAAGTCTTGACTGACTATCAATCTCGGGCAATTGAGCTGTTTGAGCAAGAAGCATGGGTGTTGAGTCAGCTGAATCATCCAGGAATTACCAAATCAGAAGGAACCTTTATCTTCTCCCCCAGAAACCACGAGATCAGCTTAAACTGCATGGTGCTCGAATACATTGAAGGACTAGATTTAGAGGAGTATCAGCACCAACACAACAAGCACCCTATTGACGAAACCTTAGCCTTGGAATGGCTATCCCAACTGTTGACACTCCCCGTCCTTTAAGGACGGGGAGTGTCAAATATATCTCCTTTGGTTTTCGGGTAGTCTGTGATTTGATCTAAACTTTAGCAAAGGGAACAGCGGATCACCGGAACAAAAATTATCACAATTCCTACACGGATTGCTATTTCAATCTAAACTTTTGATTTAAAGTGCAGCATTAACGCAATGGTTTATTTGTAGACAGTTTGCTTATCTTCAGCCTTGACAGTCAACCGTCAACCGTCAATCGTCAACCGTTAACAAAACCTGGTTAAAACAGGACTGAACTAGACTTGGTACTCACTCCATTACTAATGTCTTCTAAGTTCTCAATAAAATTACTCCAAGGTTCTGTATAAGTTTCTGTGTAAGTTCTCGAAAAATCTAGAATAGGAGTTTCTTGTGCTGACCCAATCCAACCACTCACTGGAGAAATTAACGGGAAAAGCCACTCATAGTAACTCTGGGGAAACGGAGTACTAGAGAGTTCCATGATGCTCTTATAAAATAGCCCAAACGTCCCTGGGTCAATTTTGTGCTTCTCGACAGCAACTTGGATGAATTCCTCTGGACTCAAGCCTACATAACTTTGGCAGATTGTTACCCAATTCTTTAATCGTCGCCTCGCCTTTAAGCTCAGCGAAATAAATTTAACTCCCTTGAGTTCCTCAAATTTAGGAGACTGATTTAACACCTCCTCTAGGCCGGTGGTATCCGTCGAGCCACTGAATTCCCTTTGCAACCGTTTAGCGATCGCTAAATTAATCTCAACTAATTGCTCTACTGGTCGCCACTGAAGCTCTGCCAAAATTTGCTCCATGGAAATAGGTGGTGTCAAAGTAGAGGGACTCGATTTCTTGTTCCGTTCAATAGCTTCGATCGGGTTTTCCTCACTTACCAAGAAGCTGATCAACTCTTCCGTTGTCCAACCAATACCTTTAGCCAGCCTCTCTAGCTTCTCTAAGCTGGGAGTGTTATCAAAATTCATCCAATTTGTCAAGGTGTTGTTAGTGACATTGACTTGCCTAGCAAGTTCCCGGACACTACCAAATTTTTGAGCCAGTACCTTAATCAATTGACTTAGCCTTTGGTGAATTTTGCTGTGTTTGAAGGAACTGTCTTTACTTGTGTCCAATTTTTTTACCACTCTGTTCTGATGAAATAATCTAACACTTCCCGATCCGGTAAGTGTGGGCTCGGGCGTGACCATTATCGGCTTTGGTAGGGAGCACCCTGATCGAAATTGACCCCAACTGGCTATGCGATCGCATAGCCAGAAGCGAAGCGCGTCCATATAGCACTACGCATTCAAATTAGGACATTTTCTTGATGCAATAGCGAGTGGGGGAAACCACGGCAATAGCGAGTGGGGGAAACCCCCAAGACCGCGCTGCCTCCCCAAGACCGTAATGGTGCGTTTTCCGCATCTAATTATTAAATTCGCCACGGGTCGCACCTCTGCATCGCTCCTAAACTCCGAAACGTGAGTCTAGCTTACTTCTGACTTCTGACTTCTGACTTCTGACGCTAAGCGTAGCGCCATACCACCATCCTGCCAAAACATGAATGGACCATCGCTAATCTTCTCCGTGAAAACTCAGTGGCAACTCCCTGGTGGGCAAAAGAGTATCTTACGTATAATCACGGTTGTACAATATTTTTAACAAAATTAGGATGGTTGTGAAAAGGGTTGAACATCGACACCATATGTTAAAGCATCAGAACTGGGATAAAAGGGTAAGCGCGAAGCAAAGCAATACCCTTAATCAGGAAAATCAGCAACTCAAAATTAAGTCAGATAAGTGCTACATTCCCATGACAAGTGGCCACGCTGGTTCTTCAACGTTAGTCCGTTGGAAGCAGAAAGTCACTACACAGAAAGTCACTACACAGAAAGTCACTACACACAATCGAGTGAATTTCTCGAGCTACCCACTGTGCCCTCCCCGCTACACCAAACCGGAGAAGCCTGTAGCTCCCCAAGAACAAGTAAGTAACTTAGAAGAAACCTGTGGTAAAATCATTCATCTGCTCTGTACATCTGACTATGGGAAACTGACTCAAGATGAATTGAACAGGAAGTGCCGGTATTCAGAACAGCGACTTGCCCAAGGACTGAAACAGCTTGAGCTTGAAAAGGTAATTCAGTTCAAGTGGGGCATGTGGGTGATCATTAATCACCAACCCATCTGTCCTAAATGTGGTCTCAAAACTCGTGTAGTTAATTCTGCCTTGACACCAGGGAAAATTAAATCAATCTGTTCAACATGTCTCGAGTTAAAGCGTATTCAGTCAAAATTGCCGTTTTGATGAACTGCACTAAATTCTTAAAGGGTGGAGTGCGTTGTGAGGAGAATGAGCAGCGAAAGCTGCCAAAAAATGGAAAATGGACAAGGAACCATCCACAAGCAGCCATTGGATAATGTGATTTATGGGATTTTCACCTGTAGCCATTGGTCATCCAAGAAAACAGTCTCAAAAACTGTTGACTCGAGATCTAGGAATCTGATTTGAGTTGTCAAACCTCTTAGGTGCGCTTTCCGTTTGCTAATTTAATTCGCCACGGGTCGCACGTGATCATGGGGTGATCAGGTGATGGGGAGGAAGTTGATAATAATGTATCCCTTAGCAGTCCTATGGAAATCAGGGAAACCATTAGTTTAATGCAGCATTCCTCCCCTCCTAACTCTACGAGTGTAGGCGGAATATCCAGCTGCAATTTTTAATCAACGAAAAACCATGCATCGCCCAATTTACCTAGACTGCCATGCCACAACACCTATGGATCAACGGGTGCTTGAGGCAATGTTACCCTACTTCACTGAACATTTTGGCAATCCATCCAGTATCAGCCATACCTATGGCTGGGAAGCTGAAGCGGCGGTGAAACAAGGGCGTCAGATTCTGGCAGATGCTATTCATGCCACACCGGTCGAGATCATTTTTACGAGTGGTGCCACAGAGGCTAACAATCTAGCCATTAAAGGGGTGGCTGAGGCATATTTAAGTAAAGGACGTCACCTGATTACCGTACAAACTGAACACAATGCTGTTCTTGACCCCTGTCATTATTTAGAAACCCTAGGGTTTGAGGTGACATTTCTACCAGTAAAAGCTGATGGACTAGTGGATTTAAGCCAGCTGGAGCAGGCTTTCCGTCCTGATACCATTTTAGTGTCAGTGATGGCAGCCAATAATGAAATTGGAGTGTTGCAGCCATTGGCCGAAATTGGGGATCTTTGTCGCCAGCATAATGTACTTTTCCATACAGATGCTGCCCAGGCTATTGGCAAAATCCCCTTGGATGTGCAGTCGATGAAGATTGATTTAATGTCCTTGACAGCCCATAAAATTTATGGACCAAAGGGCATTGGGGCTCTCTATTTCCGGCGTCGTAACCCCAGAGTAAGGCTTGCACCCCAGCTCCATGGCGGTGGGCATGAACGAGGGATGCGTTCTGGTACACTTTATACCCCTCAGATTGTGGGGTTCGCTAAGGCTATAGAACTGGGGTTAGAAGAACAACCCTCAGAATCTCAACGGTTGATGGAACTGCGGGAGAGTCTGTGGAAATCTCTCTCTAGACTAGAAGGTATCCAGATCAATGGTCATCCTACCCAGCGATTGTCCGGAAACCTTAACATTAGTGTGGAGGGAGTAGATGGCGCAGCCCTGATGCTAGGATTACAGCCTGTGGCAGCCGTTTCTTCTGGCTCAGCTTGTTCCTCGGCAACTGTAGCTCCTTCCCACGTACTATTAGCCCTAGGACATCCGGAAAATCTGGCTTATGCCTCCATCCGGTTTGGAATGGGACGCTTTAATACCATGGCGGAAATTGAGCAGGTGGCTGAGCATACGATCACAACTATTCAGTCTCTGCGGCAATCTCAAACAGTCAAAATTAATTGAACAAAATTGTTGAGCGCAGTCCCTAGCCATATTTTATAATTTGGGTGGGGTAACCGAAACCAGCTTTGAAATTGCATAGGTGCGCTCTTACTTGGCGAATTAAATTCGCCACGAGTCGCACCTGAAGCCTAAGCTTCTAGGCTACGATCAGATCGGTACGGCAGTGGTGCTATCCCGGTGAGGTTCCAACGCCCACGGGAACGGGCACCAAGAGAAAGGAGATTTCGCTCCTTAGGCACAACCAATTCCTGCAAGAACTTTAATAGATATTTTCTATTAGCGAAAGAATCCCCAACTATCAATCTTTGAATTAGTTCCGGTGCGTTCAATGTGAGTTTCCCTTGAGTTATCAAAAGAATTGATCTGCTATGATGATTGAAGCTAGCTAAGGCTGTGTGAAAATTCACCGTTAGCAGTCCGGCAGGGTCGAAGCCTATTAACTTTGGTTCTAGTGTTAACCACGACAGGACAAACCAATTCGTCGTCAATCTCTCAATGGTAGGGCGGGAATCGTCGAAACCCCAGTCAGAAAGACAAGCGGGAAACCCTTGAGTAGGCGAATCAACAGGGGATCAGGACATAACACGGAAATACGCGGGAGCGTGGTAGCCCCGTCTTTTTAAAGCGGGGAGGAAACGCGACACGGCAGTTTTAACTGCCGTCAAAAAAAATGTATAATGATGATGTGAGTACAGGCAGACGCCTATGTGATGAAGCGACTCTAGTACCGGAGAGATACCGACCCTCAACGATTACATTGCGCTAATCCTCTTGTGAACGGGTAAATAATTGCAGATCGCAGAGCGTACCGAACTGGCTAAGTGGTAGTACCTGGAAAGCATAATTTTTGCAAGAAAAGTAGCGGGAACTGTTGGGATTGAACTGACTGACAGAACTCAGTAGGGGCGCTTTGACTACGCCTGTAAGATTCGTTTATGGATTCTTAACGAATCCCCGCGTCTAAAGACCGGGGAGTGTCAAATCCCCAACAAGGCAAACATGTGTGCCTGTAAACCCTAAATCTAAGCAGTAAAGCTGCTGAAACAGGGAGATTCAGGAGATATAGACAGAAACCCTGAAGAATATCTTGACCTCTAGTCAGGAAATACTCAAGCTAATAAAAAATCAGAACTTTTGGATAGATTGGTGCCAATTCGGTAGTTTGTGGTAAATCCCGAACAATGCCGATAAGGGGTCAACTGACTTGTAAGTCCTAATCAATGATTCTCCGGAAGTTTCCGGAAAGTCGTCGGATTTACCTGGTATAATTGCCGTAACAGCCACAGAAGCTTGAGATTTGGGAGTCTGCTGATAAAGACTCCAGAAGCAATAATCGAGCTGAGAGCCATTGAAGTATCAAACAATAGTTAAGTTATTCTGTAGTAAATGCATTGGCTGTAAGCAAAAGCGCTTTTGGGATTTTTTCCTGAAAGCCAAAAGAGATACCTCCTCGTCAATTAACAATTGACGTGCTATACACGGCTTCCGGCATCTGCCGAGAATTACCGGGTTAAATTTATCTGTATGAAGCAGTTGTGGAAAAACTCAAGTTAATTAGGTGCCCTTGACCTTGGCGAATTAAATTCGCTGTTTGTCCGCGCCTCCAAGGCCGCGAGGGATTGCTCGCGGCCTTGGGTCGCGCCTTCGGGTCGCACCTCAAAAATTTTCGACTTTGGGACAGAAGATCCTAGTGGAAAGCGAGTCTTAAAGTATAGAACCAATGTCGCGCCTCCAAGTGGTACAATCAACAGAGCCGCTACAATCCCATTCACCAAACCACAAAACCCCCTGTCAGCACCCCCCTCTAAACAGAAGGGGCTTCGAGACAGTTTCAGGGCCATTGACTACAGCCATTAACTACAGCCATTAACTACAGCCATTGACTACAGCCATTGACTAAAGTTGTCCCTCAAACAATGAGCAACAAAATACTCTAATTATTCATAGTATATTTATTAGTCCCTGTGGCCGATCAGTTTAATGGCAGTAAATCACCGAACATTTCAGACCTAGAAATAGAGTACGACTCCTATCGTTAACTGTAGGACTAAGCGTACTACCAAGTTTTGAGGAAATTGCATGCCAAAGCAAATTATTATTGCAGAGCAACATCAACTTGCTGCTGTATTTTGGGAAGATCAAATTCAAGAACTAGTAGTTGCCACCGGTAATCACCAGGTCGGTGATATTTATCTCGGCGTTGTAGAAAATGTCTTACCGGGTATTGATGCAGCATTTGTCAACATTGGTGATCCCGATCGCAATGGTTTTATTCATGTGACAGACTTAGGACCATTGCGCTTGAAACGCCGGTCTGGTGCGATCACCGAACTGCTGACTCCCCAGCAGAAGGTGTTGGTACAAGTGATGAAAGAACCCACTGGTAACAAAGGGCCAAGGCTCACAGGTAATATTAGCTTACCCGGTCGCTATTTGGTGCTGATGCCTTATGGCCGAGGAGTGAACTTGTCTCGGCGGATTAAGAGCGAAAGTGAACGCAATCGCCTCAGAGCTCTAGCAATTCTAATCAAACCATCGGGCATGGGAGTGCTGGTGCGCACCGAAGCTGAAGGCAGAGCCGAAGAAGCCATTATGGAAGATTTGGAAAACCTGCAAAAACAATGGGAAGCTGTCCAGCTCGAAGCAACCTCTACCAGAGCACCAGCCCTACTTAATCGGGATGATGATTTTATTCAGCGTGTCCTCCGGGATATGTACACTGCTGATGTTAATCGGATTGTGGTCGATTCTAGTACTGCAGTCAAACGGGTTAAACAACACTTGTTGAGCTGGAGCGGAGGTCAAGCACCAGAAGGGGTCTTGATTGACCATCATCGCGATCGCATGCCAATTTTGGCATACTTCCGGGTCAATGCTGCAATTCGAGAAGCCCTCAAGCCAAGAGTAGATTTACCATCTGGTGGCTACATTATCATTGAACCTACCGAAGCCCTAACTGTAATTGATGTGAACTCTGGTTCCTTTACCCGCTCAGCTACAGCACGGGAAACGGTTCTGTGGACTAACTGTGAGGCAGCAACAGAAATTGCCCGCCAGCTGCGCCTACGTAACCTAGCTGGGGTGATCGTTGTTGACTTTATTGATATGGACACTAGGCGGGATCAGTTGCAGGTTCTCGAACACTTCAATCAAGCCCTAAAAGAGGACAAAGCCCGACCACAGATTGCCCAGCTTTCGGAACTTGGCTTAGTGGAACTGACTCGCAAGCGCCAAGGGCAAAATATTTACGAGTTGTTTGGTAAAGCCTGCGCTACCTGTGGCGGGTTAGGTCATCTGGTACATCTTCCCGGTGAAGTGGAAGCAGAAGCACTAGAGACCTTAGCACCGATCCCGTCACCGACGGAGCGAAGCATTCCAGAGTTCCCCGAACCCGTAGAGTTATCTCCTGAGAATGATCAGGAGTTGGACTTGCTCAATCACCCCAGTTATCAGGAACGGGGAGCGGTAAATAATCGCCGCCGCCGCCGCCGTCGTATTGATGACCCCGTGATTAGGGAAGAACCAATTACTAGGGGAGTAAATAGGGTGATCTCTGTCTCATCCAACTTTGATGCCATCACAGAAGCCGAGGTATCCACCTCAGGAGTAGAAAAACCCCAGCTAGTCAAGTTTGCTCAAGAGAAGGAACCACCAGAATTGGTCAGGGTTGAAATGAGCCCAGAAGAACAAGATGTTTATGGGTTGATGGGCATTTCCCCTATACTACATTTAGACCGAGAGGTGAAAGATCCTAGGTCAGCAATTATCTCAGTGTTACTGCCGGGAGAAAAAATCGAGGATAATGAAGAAGAATTATCCAATACAACTACCGATTCAACTACCGATTCAACTACTGATTTAACTACCGATTCAACTACCGATTCAACTAATAGTCAATCCTCCATCGACGATCAGCTAGAGTTAGATGAATCAGAATTGGTGCAATCTACTGCTGCCACACCAATTCCAGAAACTGAATCTGATCAACTGAGTACTACCAATGGCACTATTAACAGTCCCCCCATAGTGCGCCGCCGCCGTCGCCGTTCTTCAGCATTGGATAAATGAACACGGACAAAGCCACTGAAGTGTGTGAGTTACCGGATTTATCCGGTACTCCCTCCTTAGTGGCTGGAGTAGATGAAGTAGGGCGAGGTGCCTTATTTGGTCCAGTGGTGGCAGCAGCAGTGATTTTACCTGTATCTGTCCTGCCACAACTGGCTCTAGCTGGCGTTAAAGATAGTAAAAAGTTGTCCCGGAAACGACGCCAAAGGCTGTCTGAAGAAATTCAGGGATTGGCACTGGATTGGACTATTGGTTATGCCACTAGTGCAGAAATTGACCAGCTCAATATCTTACAGGCGTCATTGTTAGCTATGAAACGGGCTGTGCTTAAATTAAAAGTTAAGCCCGATATTTGTCTGATTGATGGGTTACAGGTGTTGCCAGATTTACCGATAGCACAACGAAATCTAGTAAAGGGGGATCAGCGATCGCTTCATATTGCAGCGGCCAGTATTGTAGCCAAGGTGTGGCGTGATGATTTAATCATTCGTCTAGCTGCCAAGTATTCAGAGTATGATTTGACAGCAAACATGGGCTATGGTACCAAAAAGCATCGGTTAGCACTACAAAAATACGGACCATGTCGGCTGCATCGCATGTCCTTTAGCCCCTGTAGTATAACTTGTTAACAAGTTAAATAAGTTGTTTATTAACAAATAACAATCAACCAAACCGATAACCCTTACCATAAACTGTATGGATCAGGGGGGCGGAACCCTTAATTTCGATTTTGCGACGCAACAAACGAACTAGAGCAGCTAAATTGTTACTTTTTGGGATTTCCTCGGATGGCCACAAATGTTGATAAATTTGCTTGTGAGATAATAATAGACCAACATGGCTCATGAAGTACCCTAGCAGTTGACTTTCTTTTTCCGATAGCTCAATTGGGTGTCCGTGGCGATAAGCAATTTGATTGTTTAAGTCTAATTCTAATTGTCCAACCCGTAACCGCTGGCTGGGATGGGCATCAGTCGCAGCAGAACGCCGAAGCAGAGCCCGGACTCTAGCGAGTAACTCCCGCAGTTCAAATGGTTTAACTAGATAGTCGTCAGCACCAGCATCTAATCCCATGACTCGGTCATCTACAGTGTCCTTGGCGGTTAGAAAAAGAACTGGGGTAGTGGCGTCATGCGATCGCATTTGTTGGCAAATTTCTAACCCAGAAATGTGCGGTAGCATCCAGTCTAAGATTAACAAGTCATAAGCGCCAACGCAAGCTAATTCATTTCCTGACGCCCCATTATAAGCCACATCTACAGTGTAACCTTCACGAGTTAATACCCGAGACAGGGGGTCAGTCAGCTCAATTTCATCATCTACTAATAGGATACGCATTTTTTAGCGATTAGCAATTAATCGATTTTGTTGATAGTTGACGGTTGACGGTTCACTATCAATAGGTGCGACCCGAAGGCGCGCGCCTTGAGCTAATTTAATTCGCCAAGGTCAAGCGCACCTAAGTAAAAATTATACGACTTACGCAGGTACTCTATCTGTAGCGTGGGTTATTAACGAACTTGTAAACACCCAATTTATTGATAAATGGGATCAGCTACTTGATATACTGTCTTAGTTAAGATACAGTTAATCACAAGGTAATTATCATTTAAAGGCTAGAAAGACAAACCAGTATGGCTTGGGCATTGGTTACAGGTGGCACCAAAAGGATTGGTAAAGCGATCGCATTAGACTTAGCGAAACACGGCTATGATCTAGCGATTCATTACAACAGTTCTCGCCAAGACGCGGAAATCCTAGGGAAACAGATCCAGTCCCTAGACCGAAATTGTCGGTTTTACCAAGCTGATCTAACCTTTGACCAAGATATGCTCAATCTTTTGCCAAGGGTGAAAGCAGATGTTCCTGAGCTTGATGTGTTGGTGAATAATGCTTCTATTTTTGAACCAGCAACCCTAAAAGAAACGGAACTTGACTTGTTTGACAGTCACTTTGCTGTAAACTTTAAGGCTCCGTATTTCTTTACCCGTGATTTTGCTCGTCTTTATCAAAAAGGGAACATTATCAATATTATTGATACCAGAATCAACAAGAATGATTTTTCCTATTCTGCTTATACATTAGCTAAGAAAGCCTTGGCTAACTTAACCGAAATGGCAGCTTGGGAATTAGCTCCAAATATTCGAGTGAATGGAATTTGCCCTGGGTGGATTTTACTTCCAGCCGGGGCAAGTGAACAGTATATCGAAAAACTTAGACAAAGAGTACCCATGCATAGCCAGGGCAATGAGTCGCAGATTTGTCAGGCTGTTCGCTATTTGCTCTCTAATCAATTTGTTACCGGACAGTTATTATTTGTAGATGGTGGTCAACATTTGTAATCAACTGTAAGCCCTAAGCTTTTCAATTATAACTGATATCTGATAACTGATATCTGATTCTGCTAGCTGAAGGCACCTCAAGTAGCGTGGGCGTAGCGCATCAGCTGATGGCTGATAGCTTACGGCTGATAGCTGACAATAAACTTAATCAAGACTAGATACATCAAAGATATGACACAACTTACTGATATTACATCAATAAAAGTTAATGATTTCGGGAGCAAAAAACAACACAGTTATGTTGAAGCGCTGCTGGAGATAAAAAATTTAAGACTCAGAACGATAATTGGCTTTAATGACTGGGAAAGAAAAACTAAACAAGATGTTGTGATTAATATTAAGGCTGGCTTTACCCCAGGAAATTCTACAAAAAGCGATCGCGTTGAAGATACCCTAAATTATAAAACCCTAACTAAGCGTGTAATTAAAGCAGTGGAAGAAAGTGAGTTTAATTTACTAGAAAAGCTAACCCAGATGATTTTAGATATTGTAATGGAAAATCACCGGATAATATGGGCTAAGGTTAAAGTTGATAAACCTTTTGCTTTGCGATTTTCCGATTCTGTGTCTATAGAATTGAGTGCTAAACGATGAATGAAGTGGTAGTGAATGAAGTGGTAGTGAATGAAGTGGTAGTAAGTGTTGGCTCTAACATTGAACCTAATAAAAATGTAAAGCTAGCAAAAGATAAATTATCAAAAATTGATAATTTTGTTAATGAATCTCGATTTTACCTAACAAAACCCATAGGCTTTACTGATCAACCGGATTTTCTAAATGGTGCCTTTTTAATTCATACAGAAGACGGTTTTGAGACCTTTCGTCAAAAACTTAAACAAGTCGAAATTGACCAAGGGCGGGTTAAGCAAGAGGTGCGACCCGTGGCGAATTTAATTCGCCAACGGAAAGCGCACCTACCCAATAAAAATGGACCGCGCTGTATAGATTTAGACATTGTGGTCTGGAATCGAAGGATTGTTGATCCTGACTTTTATCAGCGGGATTTCATTAAAAAAACTGTGCTAGAGCTGATTCCTGATTTAAACGTTTAACAAATAACTAATGACTTACCCCCCGGAATCATAAGTATTCAACAGGTGCGACAATCAAGCGAATTTAATTCTTAGTGCTAAGAGCGCACCTAAGGACATGATCGGGTTGGTGATAATTTGAGGAGCACGGGCTTCTATAATTGAGCTTCTACAGGTATAGTTGATCTGATCAGTGAACTAATTGACCCCCTGCCAAAGCTCCCGAAGCTCCTTATATGATTACCATCGCATTACCCAAAGGCGCACTCCTAAAAGACAGCATCAAGCTACTGCAATCCGTTGGCTTAGACTTTAGTACCTTCCTAGACTCCGCCAACCGCCAACTCCAGATTCAAGACCCCAGTCAAACTGCTCAAGCTCTACTGGTACGAGCTCAAGATGTACCGGTTTACGTGGAATATGGTCAAGCTCAGTTGGGGATAGTTGGTTACGATGTGCTACGGGAAAAAACCCCGGCAGTGGCTACTTTAGGTGACTTACACTTTGGTTATTGTCGCATGTCATTGGCAGTTCGTGCAGCTAGCTCTTATCTAAGCCCTTTGGATTTGCCAGCTCATGGTCGCGTAGCCTCCAAGTTTGTTCACTGTGCTCGGGAATATTTCAATAACCTGGATTTGCCAGTGGAAATTATCCCACTCTATGGTTCTGTTGAACTTGGTCCGATTACTGGGATGTCGGAGGCAATTGTGGACTTGGTGTCCACAGGTCGTACCTTGAAAGAGAATGGCTTGATTGAAATTGACATTTTGTATGAGAGTACAGCACGACTGATTGCCCATCCCATCAGTTATCGCCTCAATACTGATGGTATGAACAATTTGATTGAGCAGATTCGAGACTTGACTCAGGTCAGTGCTGAGTCCTTAGTGAGTTAGTTATGAGTCTTTAATCAGTAGGGTGCCTTATTAACGCACCCTTACAACTAGAGTTATTCCGTAAGTACTGTAGAGTTGTTTAGCATAAACCTTTACAAAGTAATGCGACACTTATAATATATGATAAATGACATAAAAATAATCATAGTGATTAACTAATAAAGTCTCAATATGATTCATATTAGTTGTCAATCTATCTATCAAGAATAGCATTTTTTTATAAAATTAGTACGCCTCATCTTCTTCATCTCCCCTCTCCCTATAGTTGCCTATAGACTGTTACCTCACTAGACACTTTCGGGAATTGTATGGATAAGTGCCGCTAACCAGTTTTCCTGATACTGCCCCATAAGCAGTGCTAATTGTCATGGGCACTCAAGATGTGTTCTCAACTGTGTGCTCATAATCATCTCAACTAAACGAGACTCAAGATGAAGGTAAAAAATACGTTAATTGCTGCTGCAACTGCTATGGTTTTGGCTTTTGCTTCAGGGTTAAATGCTCAAGAACCAGTTATTGGTGATATCAACACCGGATCAGAATTGATTACCTCGGCAATTCAAGGCTTAGCTTCTAACAAGCAAATCATTAATGAGTGCGGTAAAGAGTTAATAATTGAAGATATTACTAGTGTTACTCAAGATTTACCTAATATCGAAGCCTACCCTACACTAGGAGAAATTCAATACAGGATTTCCTTCACACCTGGAGCTAATACTAATCCTAGCTACTGCGCTGGTAGCTTCAAGAGTCGCATGAAGTTAAAATTAAACGGGCGATACCTTAATCCTAGGGGTGCAGAATTATTATCTACTCCCAACACTTATGAATTTCGATTCATGATACCAGGTCAAGAAAACACTCAATTGTAAATTCAGAATGCCTAAATTTTATATGATACTACATTAATAAAGTACTCTAGGGTACTCTACAAACTTCTTTACAATAAAAGAGGTAAACCCTGTAGAGTATGGCATGGACTGGCAAGAGATATCTGGTAACTGGGTTTTAATCCCCAATCGTCCCACCGGGATTATCCATTTCCTGGGTGGGGCGTTTATTGCTACAGCACCCCACGTAACTTACCGATTGTTACTGGAAAAATTAGCAGCTCAACGGTATGCAGTGATTGCGACACCGTTTGTGAATACCCTCGACCATATTGCGATCGCACGAGATGTACTCAACCGCTTCGAGACTACTCTAAATCGCTTACAGGTAACCAATGTTTTAAGGAAACGGTATCTACCCATCTATGGTATTGGCCACAGCATGGGGTGCAAACTGCATTTGTTGATTGGCAGCCTCTTCAGTGTAGAGCGAGCTGGTAATATCTTGATTTCCTATAACAACTATTCCGCTGACCGTGCCATTCCCTTTGTGGAACAGTTAAACCTAAATCCTATCTTCCAGGTCGAGTTTACTCCCTCACCCCAAGAAACTAACTATCTGATTACTCAACGCTATCAAATCCAGCGTAATTTACTGATTAAATTCACTGATGACGAGATTGACCAAAGTGTTAGCTTGACCCAAACCTTGCAGAAACGTTTTCCAAATATGGTTGCCCTACAGCGGATACCAGGAAATCATTTAACACCTTTAGGGCAAGATGTCACGTTAAACCCAGGAGCAGTTTTTACCCCATTGGATGCCGTAGGTCAGTGGGTCAAGCAAGAAGTCTATCGCGATTTAAATCGCTTGCAACGGGAAATTTTGCGATGGTTGAATCCTCTAGCAGTGGCCTAATGTTGAAGGTTTAAGGTTGAAGGTTTAAGGTTTAAGGTTTAAGGTTAGTAGGTTCAAGGTTAGCTGGTTCAAGGTTAGTAGGTTCAAGGTTGAAGGTTAGCAGGTTGAAGGTTAGCAGGTTGTTCGCCTTTGGCGTTCGGTGTAGGGTAGGTTGTCTGTCAAAATGCAGAATGTAGAATGCAGAATGTAGAATTCTAAATTCTAAAATGTTGTTCGCCTTTGGCGTTCGGTGTAGGGTAGGTTGAATCTTGAAAGTAGACACTTAACATTCAACTGGCCTATTGACTGACTAATCACTTGACTAATCACTAGGATCAGGTTTCGTCAGACTCTAGCACTGTGGTAGATTCCGACAACGGAACAGTTTTCTGTGAACTCGAATAATCACTATCGGGCATGGTTTCCTCCTCTAGCACTGTGGTAGATTCCGACAACGGAACAGTTTTCTGTGAACTCGAACAGTCACTATCAACCATGGTTTCCTGTAGTGCTGGCACGGTGGAAGCCTCAGATTCTAGCACTACGGATGACTTAGGGCTACTAAACGAGAATGTTGGCAAGGTTGTGGTTAAAGGTTTCAGTGCTTCTAATACCTCCTGAGCCGACTGATAGCGACTTCGGAAGCTATAGCGCACCATTTTGTTGACCACTGTAGCTAATTCAGGACTGACCTGTGCCTTATCGAACCAAATTACTTCTCCAGTTATGGGATCTGTGGGTAATTTGCTAGGAGGTATGCCAGTAAGCGATCGCACAGCAATCATACCTGTGGCATAAATATCACTGTTAAATCTTGGACTACCCACAGCTTGTTCATTAGGCATATAACCTTTAGTACCAATGCCCACTGTGAAATTAGTCAGGTTTCGTCTTGGATGCAATTGATTAGTAATTTGTTTAACAGCGCCAAAGTCAATTAGCACCAGCTTGTGATCTAATTTGCGCCGAATTAGATTATCGGGTTTAATATCTCGGTGAATCACACTGTGACTGTGGACAAACTGCAATACCTGTAGAATATCTACCACTATGGCAATGACGTTGGCTTCAGGAAGAGGTTTCTGTGGTAACTCATCGCTGAGAGGATGACCATTAATGAACTCTTCAACTAGATAAAATTCTTGATTTTGATCAAAATAGGCTAACAGCTCAGGTATTTGGTGATGTTTGCCCAACTTTTCCAGAATTTCTGCTTCGGTGTGAAATAACCGTCGAGCCAGTTGCCAGTGTTGAGGATTATTGCTAGCAGGTTTGAGCTGCTTGACCACACAGGTCGGATTTCCCGGTCGTTGGGTGTCTTCAGCAATAAAGGTTTCGCCAAATCCTCCAGCACTAAGTCGTTTGATGATTTGATAGCGTCCACTTAACTTAGTAGCAAATAGTTCCTGTTCCGTTTCCTCCAGCAAATTGCGTAAATCATCCTGTCCAGAGATAATTTCTTGGACAATCGGCGCAGAAACGTAATGTTTGAGAGTTTGGCGTAGTTGCTGTTTATTCTTCAGGTCTTGCATTGCTCCCATAGCGCTACAGAAAATACCACTGAGAGTCATGCTAACTAAAGGCACTGCTGTAGGCAAAATTAGCCGCCCATACACGAAAAATAGATAACTGATTCCTCCCCAAGTGATTACCCCGAGCACTGTCCAGCCTAGGCAAACTTGCCATCGCTTAATCCGACTGAATAAGTACCTTACTACCGTAACCCCTAAGAAGATCAACACTCCTCTGTGGATAGGATTGGGAATTGCTTGGACAATGGCACGACCTTCGAGTAGTGTTGCGATCGCATTAGCATTGATTTCCACCCCAGCCATTCTGTCGGACACAGGAGTCCGATGAAAATCTGGTAATGAGCTAGCAGTTGGTCCAATTAACACAATCTTGTCTTGGAAAGACTTACCATCTTCTAGGCGAGTGTGCCAGCGATTATCGTCTAAGACATACCAGAAGGGAATAGATGGAAATACATCCGAACCGTAGAAGAAAATATTCTCTGCTTTGGGTTTCGTCCTCAGTCCTGAGTCTTGAGCAGCTGCCTTCGCGTAGCGTGGCCTTTTGGCCAAGGTAGCCTCGTTAAAGGAAGGTACTTTAAAAATCAGCTGATTAGATGTTTCTGCCAATTCTGGATTATTCTTAGCCCAAACTTTGGGATACTGATTGGCTAGACGATAGATTCTGCCATCCGGCTCAACAGGATAATTAATCGAACCTACAGATAGCTGGGGTGTCTCAAACAAAGAATTTGGCTTAACTAGCTTGATAGTCTCACCTTCAACAGTTTCGTAAGTCTCATACATAGCGGCCAGAGTAACCTTTTCGCCATAGTTTTTTAGCACCTCTCTCAACCGTTGATCATCTGCCTCACCGTAACTACTGGGACTATCTAACACAAGACTAACCGCGACAGACCTAGCTCCGGCAGCCATCAGCCGCTCAATCGCTGTAGCATAAGCAGCTCGTTTCCAAGGCCAGCTTTTGATAAGTTCTAAATCAGTTAGTGCTTGAGACTGATCATTAGAATAGGATTGATTTAAATTCAGAGACTCCTCATCAATTGCCAAAATCACTATATTGTCTGGGGGAGTCACCGGAGCCCTAAGTTGGAAAAACCAAGCTTGGGTTTGTCTTTCCATCCGTTGCACTCCCTCCCAATCACGAGCCGTTGAAATTGCTCCGAATAGGGGAAAAAAAACAGCTAGTATAAAACCTAATCTAGCTGGATTTAACCGAGTGTTATGCTGTGATGATGTATCTTTATTTGTAGAAATATCTGTATACTGAGTTGGTGTATGGGAAGGAATAATCTTCCCGAACCACCCCCTAGGATTAATAAACATTTTGAGTATTTTACTCGTTTATTATCTATAGTATCGAAGCAAATTTATTAGCTGCATAAAGATTATTAAAGCCTGTTTGAAAATTTGCTTAAGGAGTATATAGCAATTCTCATAGCTATGAGGTACAAAATTTCGGTATTTTAGGGAACAGCGGATCACCGGAACAGGGAACAGGAACCAACCCCTAACCCCTCCCAGGAGGGGAATAGGTAATAGGGAATAGGGATGCGCTGCATCAATACAGGGAATCAAAGTCAAAGAATACTGTACCTCATAACTGCGATAAACGCTATAACCTAAACAGAACTTACCCCAAACTGCGTACCCTCATCTCTACGTAGTAGTAGAGTAGAGTGCCTGATTAAGGCACCCTACAGGTAGAGTCACTGCCCAATATCATGTCCGGGAGCATCGGTATTGTAAAGGTTGGGTAATTGGTAATTGGTAATTGGTAATACCAATTTCATCTCGCCATCTTCCTACTCCCAGCTCCGAAGTCCCAGCTCCGAAGTCCCTACTCCCTACTCCCTACTCCCTACTCCCTACTCCCTAAAACCATTGAGAACTACTATCAATGAAATTGATATTACGTCATCCCAACCCGTTTGGTTCTTAGAGTAACATTAACCCCTTCAGTGGATTGCTCCAATACTAATAATGGCGTTGGTTTTGCCTTTTGATCCCAACGCATGCAAACAATACGTCCTTGAATTGTTGGTTGCCAGGTATCATTGTCCGCATCTGGACTAAGAAATGTTTCAATACAGTCAATAATTTGGCTAACGGTTGCCGAGGTGCGTTGAGTGGGTAATTTCATTAACTTAACTTGAATGCGGAAAAGCACTCCCACACTGCGTTTACCTCGAATTTCAGTCTCGTACTTAACATCAAATATTTCATTAATTTTACGACCTGACGTACTAGCAACACCGATAACATTTCTAGAGTCTTGAGTAGGTCGTAATGCTATACTGATTAACTGTTTTATTCGAATTTTAATTTGATTGATAACTCCAAAGTGGAATACCTCTTCTTCCATTCGCATTCTGAGGTAGTCCAGATTAAATTCCCGCGAGTGAACCAAATCGGGATTGGATTCCATTTTCCGGATGGTATTAAGCGCCAGCTTTAACTTTTTTCGGAGATCAGCAGTTTTATACTGCTCCAATTTGAGCTTTTTGTCCTTATCCTTGAATTGCAGCTTACCATACACTACTAATCCAATCACCACTAAAGCTAGTCCAATAGACACAAAAATCCAATGATTCAAATTCCCCAGTTGCCCAGCAGACCCAGACGTATTGGGAATGGTAGATGGAGGTGAGGATGCAATTTTCACAGGTACAGAAACCTCAGTCCGTGATTCTCTGAAGATGAGATGATGGGACATAATCACTATCGAATAAAACTCAAAACCTCTTAACTATAAGGAACCAGAGAGAGTGTCTTACACTGTCAATTTTGCCGGAGCGGTGATCATTTCGCCATCCTCTTACAATTGGTGCAAGTTTTTCTGCCTTAATCTTAGCTCCATAATTCGAGTTGTTGACGATGTTTTTGACTTTCTTTTGGAACCCTTTGTGCTTCTCCTGAGAAGGAGAGCTACGGAAATTTCCCTTGTCCGGTGCAGGGGTGGAGCTTCCAGCCATATCCATCCATCGGTTATTAGTTTCGATTAGTTAGTCTTTGGGTACTAACCTATATCATAACCTGGTGTTCGCCACCAGTTTCTAGCTATAAGGAGGCGAACTAGCTCAACCAATCATCCAGAGGTTTTCCTCAGCAGAAGCGTCCCAAGGATATAACGGGCTTTCCCCACCCCTACGGGAAGGCATCCAAAGCATCTATAGTATTGTGCCAAGTATTGTGGCAATTTGGGTAAGCCATTGAAGCCTTTTGCATGAAAGCCTTTTGCCTTAGTTTAGTAATAGTGTTGCTATCGTGGATTACCCAAAGCCCAACTTAAGGAACAATTTCAAGATACTCTATAGCTTATGTATGTAAGCATTCAGCTAAGGCCGATTGGCGCTATAGCTGATCTGGGATAAGGCAATAGCTTAGCTATTTAGAACAAGGATGCTTTGCTCCGTAACGTTGCTTAGTAAAATCAATCGGTTTACCCCAAACAACGTGGAGATAATATGCCCCACGATACTTTAATTTACCGATAGCTTCCGGTAAAAGCACACCGTTGAGCTTTGGCTGTCGCCAACGGACACCACGATACTTACCAACAATTTTTTCGGATTTCATCTCAAAATTTACCGGATCATTTTCATAGGTAATACCACGGTAAGTGAATTTCATTATTTTATCCTCTTAATTGTTTGTTATATCTGTAATTGATCACTCCAAGTCAGAGCCTATACTTAGAGAATGCCCGAAAGTTAGACTAACGGAACAGTAAGCATTCAGCCTAGAGCTATCAGCTATCCGCTGATTGAAGGTTGTCCAAGATAACTCATGTACTCGCTCCTCTCAGGAAAATTTCTAAGTTTTGCTTGATTGAAAAACTGACGGATTTTGTGCTGATAGCTCAATGCTTACAAGTAACAAATCTGGTTGACTGACTTTACTCCTAAAACCCTTGATTTTATGTAGAGAGCAGTTGAGGAGTAGCGAAACCAAAGCAAATTATTGCCAAGGTTGGTTTCACTATGTTAAAATAATCCCTGGCAGAGAAAAAATCACTCAACCAGGTAAAAAATTTACCGAAACAGCAATAAAATTGGCGTTGCTGAATTAAAGAATGAATGCGCGATTATCTGGTTTTATGACAGCCCCCTAAATCCCCCAAGCGAGCAATCCCTCGCTTGGGGGACTTTGAGAGTTTTGTTCCCCCCAAGCGAGCAATCCCTCGCTTGGGGGGCTAGGGTGTGTTTTCAAAGTTTTCCGCAAGATATTAGATCCCCCCCAGCCCCCCTTATTAAGGGGGGAGCCATACTCAAAGTCCCCCTTTTTTAAGGGGGATTTAGGGGGATCTCGGAGTTTGAAGACACGCCCTAGGGGGGCAAAACCATACCCAGAATCAGCAACGCCATAAAATTAACTATCATCCTGACGGTGCGCTTTCCAATGGGCGAGTAAATCCCCCTTGGGTCGCACCGCAAGATCCCCAAGCTGCTGTAGCTTGGACTATCAATCAGGCTTGCTCCCTTAGCTACCTTCTTATTGCTAAGTTCATCATCAGGACATTATAAAATTTGGCTATAGGATTTTCCGTTGAAAAACCAGCGATTAGGGCATCTTGCTGATAGTGTGGCAGTACGTTCCCGTAGCGGCTCCAAAGGAGCATCGCATAACTAAGGGTACATAACCCCCGCCATTACCTGTCTTTTTCTATTTGGTATTATCCTTAAGGATTAAATAAACTGCCCAAATCCCCATGGCTCGCAAATAGTGACTAGCCCGGAATGTCCCTGCTGCTGTAATTGCTTCTGGTGTCCTAAATTGCAAGCCATGATCGTAAACCTGCCTCACCACTGCTTCAGTTATACGTAAAGCTTCATCTTTCATGCCTTGCTGAATCAGAAATGCTGCTAATCCAAAATTAATTCCTGTCCACACTTCCATCGGATGAGTGGCATCGGGATCTTCTGGTGTGCCATCGGGTCTGACTCCATTAACTGCTCCGAGTTGACCCTGATGGAACTTTAAAAAACAGGCATCATAGACAGTCTTGAGGGCTGAGAGAGTACACTCTGGTGGCACAATATCCGGTAATCCCAGTAACTGAGCATAAAATTGACCACACAACTGGTCTGCCATCACCACATCTGAGCCACTTTCACTATCTAGTTGATAGTACTGCCCATTCCACAGCTTTTCTTGATAAATTGGCATAGCTTGTGCTAACCACTGGCGATAGCAGTCAATGGTGTCTTGAATGGAATCTAGCTCAGGTACTTCTACG
Source organism: Moorena sp. SIO3B2 (assembly GCF_010692525.1). Classification (NCBI taxonomy): domain Bacteria; kingdom Bacillati; phylum Cyanobacteriota; class Cyanophyceae; order Coleofasciculales; family Coleofasciculaceae; genus Moorena; species Moorena sp. SIO3B2. Next base: position 5,656 of record NZ_JAAHHE010000073.1, on the reverse strand, counting down.
AATGGGGATGTTGGTGGATAATTTTTGGTCAGAATTTCTCCAATTGCGATCGCACTCTCCAAGGCCGCTAACCACAACCCCCCACAATAAGCACTTACTCCCTGCAATCGCCAATCATCAAAGGTCTGATCTGGTGCGCCATAGTTTTCTGGTATCCCATCTCCGTCTTGGTCAAACCTCTTGAGATAAGCCAGTGCCTTGACAATGGATGACCAGCACTCCCACAAAAATTCTATATCTGTAGCGCTATAGAAAACAAAATCCCGATAGACTTGTAAAACAAAGTCACTGGCTAAATCCTTCCACTGGTTACAATCCTGGTAGCTAGTATAATTAGTTTGTTGCCAAGGATGCTCATTAGGAGCTCCTAGATCATGGGGAGTAGCATCCGCAATTTTACGTACAGCTTGAGCTTGGTTGTATCCAATAATACGCAGTGTTTCATCGCTGGTCGGGATAGCTCTGGCAAAGGCTTCTAGCACCGCTTTATCCAGTTTCGGCCACAGCATTGCTAGGGCAAAAGAACCATAGAGCCGCACATCCAGGCTTTCGTACCAACGGTAATCTAGACATTCTAATACACCAAACTGTCCAATTGGGTCAAGTTCAGTTGCTGCTGTCCACAGAGTACCGCCATCCGTAAGCAAGTAAAGCTCATTAAACAAGGCCATCTTGAACCAATGGGGTAAATCCTGCTTATTTAAAATCGGTTCTTGCCATGATTCAATTTGTTCTCGCCACAGATCATGGTGCTTGAGAGCAGTGCGCACCATCGACCAGCCATTATTACCGTTGCGTCCAAAAAAGTCCGTGTATCTCCGGTAATAGTTAATACCTAATTTAAATTCCGTCACCGGAAAGTCCCAAGCCAGGATAAACGGAATTTTGCGGGTTTTACCTGGACGAAGGGTAAAGCGAATTGCGATCGCGCAGGCAATTTGTTCTCCTGGTGCCGCTGGGGTTTCATCTTGATGGTCTACCAAGCTACCATCCGTAGCAAAGGTATCCCAAACCTCAGCACCATCACCAACTGGATTCCAGCGACCGTGGTAGAACACCTCCATACTGGGATTAGTAACTGTAGCCAGGCACAATTGCCCTTCCCCTTCTTTAATATCATCCCCCAGTCTCACCCGGTCTAGAACAAATCCGACCCGATAGTGATCCACAATCCACTGATTCAAATTCCCGGTACTATCTCCCCACCGAGGCTGGTACTCATACACCGGACTACCATCATCCCTTACCCGCACCTCGGGATTTTTAATCCCATTGGTAAACCAACCCACCATATTCTGCCAAGTGAGCATGATGCTAACGGTAATCGGGGTATCAGTAGGGTTGTGAGCCGTCCACTCAAACACCGCCACCGGGTAACTACTTTCCTGATAACATCCTGCCCAAATCGGAGAAAACTGCTCACAGGTTAGTTCAGTCTGAAAGACATTTTGATAGGTAAACCAACTGCGAGGATACAAAGCATAGTAGTGACCAGAAACCTCTGAGCTGTTTTCCTCACTTTTGCCTTGGGTTGGATACCATTCCCAAGAGCCTAGCTTACCATCCTCTGGTGGTTGAGTGCATAAAGCATAAGCCTGGGCTAGAGAATGCTCTGGTTGCTCAAATACACTAAATTGACAAGCGGGGAGGCTTTTAAAGATGTGTTCTCCCCCATCCAAGTGCCATAAATTAAAATCTCCTCGGGGAGAGCGACCAATACAACCAGCCCCAAATCCCCCCAAGGGCATCCCATGCCAAGGCCCATCATCCAGATTACTTGGGTAACGGACAGTATAAGGGTTATCCCAGCCTAGTCCCAGGGGACGTTGCCAGCTACACTCAGGAATTTTTGGCCGTGGTGGTTGATAGATCATTCCCTGATTGTCACATGATCACCTTACTATAGCTGCTTTAGTCAGTTGGGTCAACCAACAGCCCCTAGCCACGCCACTGATCTGCTTGGGTCGGACAAAACTAAAATTAACTCTTGAAATAGGGAGCAGGGAGCAGGGACTTCGGAGCAGCGATTTGTACCTCATGGGTATAAGAGTCAATCCTTCCCCTTTGATACACATTTTGTTAATTTTGTCAATGCGTAAGTCCTATTTATGAGGTTTTACATGAGTTTTATGAGGTTTTACATGAGTTTTATGAGGTTTTACATGAGTTTTATGAGGTTTTACATGAGGTTTTACATGAGGTTTTACATGAGGTTTATGAGGTTTTACATGAGGTTTTACATGAAGTTTTACATGAGGTTTATGAGGTTTTATAGGGTTTCTCATAGCTATGAGGTACACATTATTTTTTTCCTCTTCCCACTTCCGACTTCCGACTTCCCATATCCGCTGCTCCCTGCTCCCTGCTCCCTGCTCCCTGCTCCCTGCTCCCTGCTCCCTAAAAACTTAGGTGCGCTTTCCGTAGGCGAATTAAATTCGCCACGGGTCGCACCTCAGAAATTTGCACCTCACCAGTCGTAGAATTGCTATATGAGTTTTTACATGAGTTTTTACATGAGTTTTTACATGAGTTTTTACATGAGTTTTATGAGATTAAAAACTGTGGAGAATACTAATCTAGTATGTGTAGTGAAACTAAAGAATGTAATCAATTCTTTTTTCCTACAACCCTTTGTAAACAGTCAATCTAACAGGAGTTAGTAGTAACAATGGTTACATCTCATGGTGATCATGAAGACGCTCATATCTTCGGTGTTGTTGGGGCAAACGGCTCTATTGTCTCTGGTAAAGGCTTCACAGTTGACAAAAACCGGGGAGGGATTTACATTATCAGGTTTGATAAGCCATTTGCAGAAATTCCTGGAGTAACCTGTACAATTTATGGGCATTCTTGGATGAGTTTTATGATGTCTATTTCAGTCGTTGATATTACACCTGATTACTTCGTATGCCAAACTTCAACACCCGATCGTCCTGAAGATAGTGGTTTCAGCTTTATTGCTGTTGGTGAGATGTAGCTGACTAGGTGACATGAGCCCTAAAAAGCTTAGTAGATAAGGCTTTGATGCAAATGAACTTAGGGAAGATACAGTCCCAAATTAACCCTAGATTCATTTAATAGCAAGCTCAAACCCTTATAACTAAGGTCAGTTCGGGATAAGAAAAAGATCTAATAGCTGTTCGCGTAGCGCACGCTACGCGAACAGCTATTAGCTATTAGCTTTGGCCCAAGGCTCACGCTACGGTAATGGCTCAGGGCTGACGGCTGACCGCTGATGGCTGAATGCTTACGAGAAAAGGGATCACAAATCAGGCTATTGATTTTATAGTTGAGCTTTCTTCTAAATACTCCAAGGTTTTAAGCAGACGAACTGCTGAGTGATAGGCTTCTTCAGTTAATTCATGACGTTCCTGAGGGCTATCCACTAGGTCATTCACCACTAACTGCAAGCAAACAATCATTGGGGTCAGGTGAGTTCGCACTTCATGGGAGGTCTTGACTAACTCCTTTTTGACCACATTTTTAACCTCTCCATTGCTATTGTGCTCAAACTGCATCTTGTACAAACGAGAGTAGTAACCCTCCTTCCTAAGCAGTTCCTCATGGGTGCCAATCTCAACCACTTGCCCTTTGTCCATAACCACGATTTGATCAGCTTTTTGGATCGTGGACAGTCGGTGAGCAATCACTACCGTTGTGCGATCGCGACAGAGTTCATCAATAGCTTGTTGTACTAGCCGTTCGGAAACCGTATCTAAGGCACTGGTTGCTTCATCTAAAATTAAAATATCTGGATTCCGCAGCAGTGCCCGGGCAATGGCCATGCGTTGACGTTGTCCACCGGATAAGAGTACACCGCGATCGCCTACTTGGGTATCAAACCCTTGGGGTAATTGAGTGATAAATTCATAGGCATTGGCTCGTTTCGCTGCTGCAATAATATCTGCCTCGGTAACATCTTTCATTCCATAAGCAATATTGTTGCGCACCGAATTATTAAATAAAAATGTATCCTGACTGACAACCCCCATCGCTTGTCTGAGGGAACGGATATCGTACTGCCTCAAATCTGTGCCATCTATGGTGATTCGTCCTTCAACTGGGTCATAAAATCGTGGCAACAAATCTGCCAAAGTTGACTTACCGGCACCGGAAGCACCCACCAATGCCAGAGTAGTGCCTTTGGGAATCGACAAATTCACCCCATTGAGTACCAAATCCTCATGACCAGGATAGGCAAACGATAGATTTTCTATGCGAATTTCTTGGGATAGCTTTGTGTAGATATTTTTGCCATTGGTCATGATCGGTTTGTTGTCTCGCCGCAAAAAATCAGCCACGATTGCTGTACTAGCAGACACATTAGCAAACCGACTTCTTTGCCCATTCAACTGACTGATTACTGGTAACAAACGGAATAGTAAGAATAAATAAATCCCCAAAACAGTAGATATCGCTTCTATTTCTTCTGCTGAACTATCTTTCAACAGGAGATTTTTCCCCACAAAGACGATGGCTAAAATTGCCAATATTCCCGAGACTTCATTAATGGGGTTAATTGCCGCAAAATTAGCTTGGGATTGAAATTCAGCCTGTTCACGTTCATCAATAAATTTTTCAATCCGTTGATATTCATCTTGTTCATTACTAACTGATTTAATTAACCGAATTCCTGTTAATATTTCTAGTAATGATCCTGAATATCCTCGGGATTTTTCTGAGAGAATTTTACCAAATTTTTTAGAGCGCTTAACAAAAAATTGATTAAAAATAAAAACGCCAAATAATAGAAGGCTTGTTGCAATAGTGAGTTGCCACGATATCGAGATTAGAAGAAAAACAAATACAAAAATGGTGATAGCCGTCGTAAATAATTGGATAGCAATTCTAATGGCATTTGCGGCTCTACCAATTTCTTGACTAATCCGATTTATAATATCACCAATTTTGGTTTTGGCATAAAAATCTAGATCCACATCCAGGAGTAATTTAATCCCTTCTTTACGAAAGGTATTAATTAATTTTTTGGATAAATGGGTAGACACTAAGATATTGACATAGTTAGCTACATTTTTCAGGACAATGGCTAAGAGCACTACCAGTACCATGAACAGCAAGCGATCGCCCCCTTCAAAGCCTTCAAAAAAAGCCATGGTTTTCTGAATGATAGGCGGGGCTTTGCTTAAATCTAGTTTCTTTTGACCTAAAAATTCCAGCACTAACGGCACAATTATGGTTGTACCGACACTATTAAACATGGCACTGGAAAATCCCAGCAGGACAGTAAAGACAATCAAGATAGGATGCCGTAGTGCGTAGCTAAGGAGTAATCGATTAGGAGACATGATTACTGTTTTTTTTATTGTTGAGTGTTGACTGTTGACTGTTGGTATAGGGGAAGACTTACGTATGCTCCATTCAAGCATAAACAGTCAACAAAAAAGCTGTTAGTTAAAAAAGCTGTTAGTTAGTGATCCAAATTATATTATGTTGAACAGCGTAGCAGATTATAAATCAGCAATAACATCTGCAAGAACTGCCGCCATGGCATCAACACTATGGTATTTTACACATAGCTCCCTGGCTTGAAGTCCTTTATGATTGGCAACATCTAGATTCTGAAATATCTGTTGAATCCCCTCAGCTAGTTGTTGTGGCGAACTAGGCTCAACCAGATAACCGGTATCACCTAAAA
>NZ_JAAHHE010000729.1:0-2051 GCF_010692525.1 Moorena sp. SIO3B2 | reverse complement strand
CACTCGGATTTCACGAGGGGTGGTATTTCACCACCATGGTTATCAAGTTGTCAAGGTTCAGTACCTTGCGGCTAATCCCCCCCAATCCTTTATAGGGCAAGGTTTATAGCCAACGAATCGCACCCACCCATCTGTCTGGACGTTCCTGGCATCTCGACCAGGAGTTGCTTGAAAGCCTGAGCAAAGCTCATGTTTACAATCAATCCAACCAAGCTCAACTGCATCAAGCAGACTCAGTCCCATCCCTTTCAAGAAACGCGCGGTACGACGCAACAATACTGCCATTACCTCGGTCTTATTCATGTACCGAGTTAGTTCCTTGTCCGTACCCCGAGCAAGGATGTTTTTGGCAGCATTGTGGTCAGCCTGTAACACGACCCCATTAAATCTGGTAAAGTTGTCCCCGCTCCTTTTCCCCAACAGGGTTCCAGTCACGGAGTCAACTTGCGACGTGTAACTAGGCTGGACTTCTGTCACAATCGACCCAGTCCAATCAGCCCATTTTTGTAATGAGTCCCGCATTTGACCCTTCATCCAGCTATTAAGCTTGCGAGACATGGCTTTGGACTGACGTTTTCCTTTAATCGGTTGTGTTAAATCTTCTGCAAAAATTTTAAGTGACTTCCCATTAAAAAGAGACTTAGATGCGGCTCCTATGATAGCCGTTAATTCTGACTGATTTTGTCTGTAACGCTTGTTCTCTGTTTTTCTGCTTAAGTTATTTTTAAGAATACGATCCGACTTAGCTGGGTCTATTTTTTCTAGTTTTCTATGAAGTGCCCAAAGCTTTCCTCTTTTGCGGTTTTTGGCACATATACGAACGGACTTTTTGGTGGTAACTTTGCCTAACCCTTTCCCATGCGCTTGACCCTCTGAATCATAGAAAGCCTCCGTGTATCCCTTGTCTACTCCTACAGGGCGACGTTCACCGGGAATTTCTACATTTCCATGGTCTACAAGAAAATGAATCTCAAACCTTTGCAGAACTTGGTTATGTATCAACCGAATTTGTCCTTTTATTTTTCGGTTAGATCTGACGATTATCCTGTTTCTCTTTCCTCTCCTTAATCCAGCTAATTCTAGTTGGTATGTATTGCGAGAGAGTCGTTTGCATTTATAACCCACTTGTTGATAAACTATCTGGTTCTTAACCCAGGAATGTCCCCGCTGGAATTCTTTCCTAACTAGTCTATGCAGCAGTGGGTTTTCCAAAAAAGCTAAGGTTTTAAGCTGTTTGCAAAGTTTTTTCCTGGTCTTTTGGTTTTCTTTCCCCGGAAACCTTCTATAAATTTTCTTTATTACCGCATCGATACAGGCTGCCTGCTGGGCTGTAATGGCTTTTGCTACATCATTGATAGTCCAGTCCATTATTTTGGCAGGCAACCCCAGAGTATCTGGAGTCCTGAAGCTTTTTACTTCCGGGATAGCCTTTTTCCAGTCCAGTCCCCAATGCTTGATGCTCCCCAGCTTGTTGTAAGACTCAGCTCTAACGATGCCTAGTTTTTTCATTGTAGACAGCAACTCAGTCTCAATCGACTCAGTCATCCCCACTACGGGGACAATTTGAGTCGATAGCTTTTTGGTTACGCCTACTTTTTTTGACATCGTCAACTGGTGTGTCTTCTTTCTTGATTTAGATAGATTTCTAGCGCTAGCAAAACGTCAATGTCGGTTTGGTACGGTTAAAAACCGTTTTATACCTATTTATTGGGGTTTAGTTGCGTGACTCGTTCCTTTGGACTTTCATTGTAACCATTCAACTATCAGCAGTAAGCTGAAGGGCTACAGGAAAAGTAGTATGAATGGCTGATAGCTGATAGCGCTAGACTGAATAGTTACATTGATAGTGACATTAAGATAGCCAAGATGTATCAAAAAGAGCGAGTCACTCATGGGGTGCATCTCATATTTGTAAAAGGGGAATGGGGAATGGGGAATGGGGAATGGGGAATGGGGAATGGGGAATGGGGAATGGGTAATAGGTAATGGGTAATAGGTAATAGGGGAAGCATGTCACTTAAGCCTAATATTTTTACCATTACTATAGCCCC
>NZ_JAAHHE010000728.1:0-2053 GCF_010692525.1 Moorena sp. SIO3B2 | reverse complement strand
TGCTTTCACTGCTCAGACAGGTATTTTTCGGTAAAAATAACTCTGGCATAATTATTGAGAAATACCTAGGGGATGCCAAGCCTCGCGAAATTTTCGTTACCGCTTGTCTGTTAATCCCTATTATTGGCATCGGTCTTTATCCGAAGCTAGTCACTCAAACCTATGATGTAAAAACTGTAGCGGTTGCTGCTCAAATGCGCCAATCATTACCACTCATTGTTCAAGAGGAATCACCTCTATACTCTGGTACCTTCACACCGCCACAGTTACCTAATACCAATCCTCAACCTATTCTTGGGGTTACCAATTACTAAGTACTTCCTGTTTCCGATTAGCGGGAGTTAAACAAAAAGAACGCCCCAAACAAAGCAGGAGCATCCCACTTTGGAAGAAACATACCGCAAATAGCTGTATCATGGTGATTATACCGCTCACATAAAACGATATATTTACCAAAATGAGATGCTCCCAAAAAAATGGGTGCATCTTACTGTTTTGAGGCAAAGTGCGAGTGGTGTAAATCCCCTGTTACCTTGCTGCATCGCTTTTGAAATTAGTAAGTGCGCTTTCCGCATCTAATTATTAAATTCGTCACGGGTCGCACCTGTGGATGTCACAGACTAAGACTGTACCCTTTTCTCCACGAGTGATTCGTAGTTCCTCATCCAGATAGAGAATTTGTAGACGACCTTTGGGCGATCGCTTCATGGTAAATGCTACTTCTCCAGTATCTGGGTTCATCCCTTGGGGGGGTACTAAACCGAACATCAACTTGAAAAAACCAGACATCAATTTTTCTGTCCAACTTTTCTGTGAAGATGGGCATTGAACACCAAAAATGGCTTGCCAATCTTTTAGATTTGTTGATGGATGGGGGGCTAAAATACCTCCTGTAAATTGTACTTGTAGCACCCAATCACTAACGGGATAACAAACGCCTTGGTTGCGTACAATTCCCCTGATTTGAGGCATAGACTCATCAACGGTCGTAAATTCCACAACGATATCATAACTACGCTGTTGACCATCTCCCAACAAAAATACAGGTTGGACAACTCGGTCAATCACCAGTTTTAATCCTGTGGGTTGAAACATATTAAAAGCAAGACGACCGAGAGTGTAAGCATACTTACCCTCTGCCAGTTGCTCTCCTCCCGGAAAATTAGGTGCGCTAATTAACAACCATTCATGGTCCAGGAGTTCCCCATGACCTGTTGGTGCTGTTGTCGGATTGAGTTGACATAAATGATTAATTGCAGCAATTACGGCTTCATCCTTAGTATTGCCACCACAAGCCGCAAGCACTTGACGCAAAGCTGTTTTAGCTGATGTACGTTTTTCTGAATCTACGACTACCATATTATTAATAATTTTAGCTGTCCTGATGCTACTTTATATCATCCTAGATGGTTGATTTTTTATTGACTATTTTTTTAAAAAAATGTTACATTTATTATGACTAAAAATCCCATACTTTTTTTAAAAATTCCTACTATGTCTAGCATGGTTTTACAGTCCGTAACCTCTCAAACTAAGGCAGTGCAAGAACTGGCAGCAGGTGGCTCTGATCCAGAAGTCTTTGACTGGCAAGAAGTTTGGTATCCTGTTTCTTACATCGAGGATTTAGACAAATCCCAGCCCACTCGCTTCACTTTGTTAGAGCAGGATATTGTCCTCTGGTGGGACAAGCATGAACAGATGTGGCGAGCTTTTGTCGATCAATGTCCACACCGTTTGGCTCCACTGTCTGAAGGTAGAATTAATCAGGATGGATGGCTAGAATGTCCCTATCATGGCTGGGCTTTTTCCGGAACAGGCCAGTGTGAAGTCATTCCACAGCAAAAAGAAAGGGGAAAGGCTGAAATTTCCCAACGTGCCTGTGTCAATTCACTACCGACGACAATTGCTCAAGGGTTGTTATTTGTCTATCCTGGACAAGCTGAGAATGCGGCTCAAACTAAGGTTCCCATTGTTGATGCCTTAGAAGAAGACCCGGACGGTTGGATTTGCTTGAATACGTTTCGGGATTTGCCTTATGATGCCCTAACATTGA
>NZ_JAAHHE010000727.1:0-2055 GCF_010692525.1 Moorena sp. SIO3B2 | reverse complement strand
CCGCTGAAGTTTTGTGGCACATTAAACAGCATACCAAGTTAATTGCCTGGTTGAATCCCGTTCCCTCTGAACGCTGGCAGGGAAGCACTGCCCAATTTATCGCTCATTTAGTACCAATGTACCCCCTGGATCCTCATGGGTTAAATCAAGCGATCGCACAGATTCGTTAAGATGTATGACAACTTCCTCATCTGACCAATTAACCGAAGAAATAGCCAAGCAACAAATTGAACGGTTTGTGGCCAGGTTTGAGCCCAACTATCGCTATCTAGCTTGTCATTGCGCTTTGCCCTTGGTATTGACTCCAGAATTGGTCAATTATATTCGAGTGCAATTTTTACTGAACGAGGAAGTGCCTTGGATAGCAGAAGCGGATTTACTGTTGTCGGAGTTATGCCGTCCAGTTGGTTATGAATTATATGCCATGACTCCGGCGGTACGGTCTCATTTATTGGCACAATTTGAAACACCAGAATTTCAGCACAAATTTGGCACAAATCGCCTCAAATCCGTAGCCCAATTGCTGATGGACTACGTGACTTATTTAATGGGAACCCATCCCCCTAGCCGACAGCGAGAATTCCAGGCACAACAATGGGCAGCCATGGTGTATTTAGATCAACATCGCACTGAAGCAGAAGAAGAGATTGCCACAGCCCTACAAGGATTGGTTAACCGAGGAAAAAATGGACAGGCAGAATTAGCCCGATTACAGCGTCTAATTCAAGAATTTAGACCCCAGTTGAGTCAATATGACTCCTTAATGAAATTTGCTGAATCCCTGGGAATGTGGCTCAAAGGTCAAATTACCCCTGATGCTGGTCAATCCTATGGTGTTCATGGGGTAAACCTTAGCCTTAATCAAGTCACTCAGCTGGAAGGTTTCCCACCCATGCAAACCTTTGAATGTGAGGTGGCAACCATTGGGCTGGGAGCAGGGACAGAGATATTCCCAGACATTGAGCTAGAACCTTTTGAGTTTGAAGTGGTAACTATTGAGTTAAAACAAACAAGCTGGTTCAGAAGAAAAACAGAACTAATTATCAACCGTCATCAGCATGGAGCTTATGGTTTTACCGAAGACTTAGGGAATGGAGTTGAGCTAGAGATGGTTGGCATTCGTGAAGGGAGCTTTATCATGGGTTCTCCAGAAACCGAAGAGGGGCATAGCAAAAGTGAAAGTCCCCAGCATCAAGTCACGGTTAAATCCTTCTTGATGGGCAAATACCCAGTTACCCAAGCTCAATGGCAAGCGGTGGCAGCCCTACCCCAAGTCAACATAAAACTTAAACCCAATCCATCCTATTTTAAAGGGGAAGACCGACCTGTAGAGAGAGTCTCTTGGTATGATGCTGTAGAGTTTTGTGAGCGGCTGTCCCAGTATACCAAACGCCCTTATCGCTTGCCCAGTGAAGCCGAGTGGGAGTATGCTTGTCGAGCAGGTACAACGACTCCGTTTCATTTTGGTGAGACAATTACAACTGACCTAGCTAACTATGATGGCAACTATACTTATGGCTCTGGTTCCAAAGGCAAATATCTTGAGGAAACAACCCCAGTGGGAAGTTTTGGGGTAGCCAATGAGTTTGGACTCTACGATATGCATGGAAATGTGTGGGAGTGGTGTGCAGACCATTGGCACTCAAACTATGAAGATGCACCAACAGATGGCAGTGCCTGGCTTTATGATAATGAAAATGATAATAAACGGCGGCTGTTGCGGGGCGGTTGTTGGGTCGACGGTCCTGGATTCTGCCGTTCTGGGTCTCGCAACCTCTATTTTCCGGCCCTCAGGCACAGCTACGATATTGGTTTTCGTGTGGTGTGTGGGTGTGCGTGGACTCCGTAACCCTTTACCCTTTTGCCCTTTTGCCCTGTTTTTTTTATTCTTGTGGAACAGGCTTCTAGCCTGTTGCGGGAATAGGCTTCCTGTGTCAAGCTCAATCAACTAATAATATTGGTCACTGGCAAGATCTAATAATATTGGTCACTGGCAAGATGCCAGTTCTACAACTAATAATAATATCACGCGGCAAGATGCCAGTTCTACCGGTA
>NZ_JAAHHE010000726.1:0-2064 GCF_010692525.1 Moorena sp. SIO3B2 | reverse complement strand
TAAAACTGTATTGTATTCATCTGGCGTAAAATCAGCCAGGGCAAGAATATGGCGGCGAGTCCAGGTGGCATTTGCCATATAAGTCGTCAAGCAATTAAATAACTTAGTTTTGCTGCTCGTGACAGCTCCTACACTGACCCGTTGGGTTCAGTGTAGGCTTCCCAGCCAATCCGGCTATTGCTTAGGAGGCGCTGGGCTTTAAGAACGGACTGCCCTTCCGCTCTGTTTTTTATATTTATCGCTGCATTATGGTCTCTATCAAGACTGCACCCGCAATGAGGACAATCGTGCCATCTGACATGCAGTTTTTTAGGAACTTTCCTCCCGCAATTGGAACAATTCTGTGAGGTGTTCTGAGCACTTACTGGAATAGCCAACAAGCCAGCATTCAAGGCTTTGCTTGTCAGTATCGCCAGGAAGCTTGACCACCCAGCATCCAACACAGATTTAGCCAATCGGGATTTAGCCATCCCCTTAACGTTTAGCTTTTCGTGGGCGATTACATCATACTTTGATAGCCAATAATTGGTTGTTTTAAAGTGGAAATCCTTCCGTTTATCTGCTACCTTTTTATGCTGTTTTCCAAGTTGCTTGATAGCCTTAAGTCTGTTGTTACTTCCCTTCTGGCGTCGGGATACTCGTTTCTGGATAACCTTTAACCGTTTTTGAGACTTCCGATAATACTGAGGAATATTAATGGTTTCCCCTTCAGAAGTAGTCAAAAACTCTTTGAGGCCAACATCAATACCAACTATTGAGTCAGGGTTAATATCAGGTTTTATCTCAGGAACTGTTTTATCTTCCAGAGATAAAACTAAATAGTAGCCATCACATTTTTTGGTGATAGTTGCTGTTTTTATCTTGAATCCAGCAGGTATTGGGCGATGAAGGATGACTTTGAGCTTTCCTAGTTTTGGTAGGTTGATCAGATTACCCTCCAAGCACCCCTCTTTCATTTGTGGATAAGTAAAAGTACGGTAGCGATGACGCTTTTTGAATCTAGGTCTCCCGCTCCGTTTCCCATTACTATCTCCTTTTATGAACCTATCAAAAGCCAATTTAACTCTTTTTACTACATCCTGAAGTACCTGAGAATGAACTGTTTTATACCAAGCATGAGTTTTTTTGAGGTTTGGGAGAGTTTTATTTTGACTAAAATAATCGGGATTATTTCTTAGATCGGGAAGATGGCAGACAAGGGGACAAGCATTGATAGAACAGCGATTTTGTTCATACCAGGAAAACCGGTCGGCCAAAAGGTAGTTATATTGAGCGCATAACATTGACAGCCAATTGTTTATCAATATTTTCTGTACTTTTGTCGGTTTAAATTTATACTGATATGCTATTCTCATGTTCGTTGTCATCCTACTTATCGACCGACTCTAATTATAATAAAGTGTATAAACTTATGACAACCCAAAAATGAAAGACAAGAAACTGATAATCAGGATTACTGACTTCGAGAAAAGACAGTTACAGCAAGAAGCAGAACGACGTGGAATGACTTGATCTGAATTAGTAAGAAGCTTAATAGCTCGCTTCCCTGTCCCGTGCATATCCTGTGCAAAATTCATCCCGGAGATGAAACCTTAGAAGAGTGGAGCCTTATTCCACGAGTTTTAACCAAAGGTGCGCTTGACCCGTAATTAAATTCGCCACGGGTCGCACCTCTTTTATGCATAGCCTGCCAACTATAAAGGCGACCCTCTGATTGCGGTAACTTCTGACCACACTCATGGCGTAGCATTGAGATGTGGGGCTTCTTTTACCGGACAGCTAACAGCTTTGAGAATTTCTGACACCCAGGAAACCCTAGATATCGATTAAGGTTAGCAGGTGGAGGTTTTACCAATTACTAATGACTAACGACAAAAAACAACAGACCATTTTAAAAGTGATTAACTGGACTTGATATAACACATCTATTTAATTGAGGGGTATAACCCGTCATGCTAACTATTCAATAGTATGCTCTACTCAAGAATGTGGATCAAGAGGCACACATTTTTGTTGCTGTGCTTTAATCTTTCGCTGAACTCTAACTGGTACTCCCTTCACTGC
>NZ_JAAHHE010000725.1:0-2065 GCF_010692525.1 Moorena sp. SIO3B2 | reverse complement strand
TAGTAGAATTGCCGCCTGAGAGTGAACCAAATCATTGGAGGGTAATGTGGCTAATGCTCCAATTAGTCAAGTTAATTAACCCCCGCTTAATTAAGATGCACAGTTGTGAATTACAAGTTCCAGGAAATCCTCAAAACCGCTATCCAGATTTAGTAGTAATTAGAGAAGAACATCTTATCCAAACCGAAAAACGCCTAACTATCACCCTTGATATGCTTCCCCCACAGTTTGTGGCTGAAGTAGTTAGCCCCTACAAAAACCAAAAAGATGAAAACTACCGACGTGATTATGTAGAGAAAGTACAACAATACCAAGAAAGGGCTATTCCTGAATATTGGATTATTGACCCCCAAGAGCAGTTAGTAACTGTGCTGGTATTAAACAATGGTAGTTATGAAAAACAAGAATTTCGTGGTAATGAGCAGATTGTTTCCCAGACTTTCGGTGATTTTAAATTTACGGCTTTACAGGTAATAAGTGCTAATTGATGGGTAAGTTGTCAGCTATCAGCTGTCAGCTGTCAGCTATCAGCTATCAGCTATCAGCTATCAGCGATCAGCGATCAGCTGTCAGCGATCAGCGATCAGCGATCAGCGATCAGCGATCAGCGATCAGCGATCAGCGATCAGCGATCAGCTGTCAGCGATCAGCTGTCAGCTATCAGCGATCAGCGATCAGCGATCAGCGATCAGCGATCAGCGATCAGCTTATGCGCTATGGGTTAAGTCCCAGCGTCCAAGCCTGTTCCACAAACTAGAAGCCTGTTCCACAAAGCTGTTCGCCTAGCGTGGCCTATGACCAAGGGAAAATCCCCAAACTTTCAATTATCATTAATCTTGAACTATTAAATCTCTTGTTTCAAGTTTATTTTAAACTGACAACTGACAGCTGACGGCTGAATGCTTTCCTTTCAATTCTCATGAATATCAAACTATTAAATCTCAGGTTTGAGGTTTATTTTAAACTGACAGCTGACAGCTGACAGCTGACGGCTGATAGCTTATTTTATTATCAAATTATCTACCCAAAAAAAATTTATAAAAACCCTTGACAAATATAATTATAATCATTACAATAATCATTGTAAACATAATTCAGGTTCTTAACCATGTCTCAAAACTTTATCCCGAATCAAAACAATAATCCTGAGGAGTCTAAGCAAAAGAAACAACGAATTAAGTACATTAAGGGCTCTCCTGAAGGAGTCACCAATACTATTTACTCCCTTTATGCACTCGGGTATGCAAAGGTTTCCGACTGGAGCCCTTTGCAGCCAACCGGAATTCCAGGGCAAGTAATTAGTTTTGCAACCAAGTATTCGACTTGGCGTTAATAGGTTAAATTTCTGGGGGGGTTTCCCCCCTGGCAAAGACTCCAGGCTGTTCGCGTAATGTGACCTTTGCCGAATAAAATAGGATCACATCCGGATTGATTCGGGAAGTGAGAGACATGACATAGTGTTTACTGAAATAGCCGTGGATATTATTTCTACGGCTATTTTTTTTTGCTATAGATGGGTGTGGAATGTGAGTTAAGCAAGCGATTGATTGCTATCATCGTGTTATTGCGATCGCGTAGCGTGACCTACGGTCAATCGCACAAGCGCGGAAGCTGAGGCCGTAGGCCACGCTTTGCGAACGCGTGACTCGCGTAGCGTGGCCTACGGCCAATCGCATCAGATTCCGATTGTAGTTATTTTCAAATAGCCCAATCTCAATCACAGCAAATTCAGTACAAAGAAGCACCGTCAAACCCTCTCCCCTGCTGTCATAACAATATAATTTAAATCAAGACCAGCTTAGGATAAGTCAATCTTGATCTAAAATATCAGAAGTAAAAGGACAATTCTGAGGAAAACTAACAGATGGATAATTCTTGCTCACCTTCTTCAGTGGATATCTGTAGCAATCGGAAAAGACCGATTCAAGATAAGGCTTGAGGCTAGGAGATTCAGACAACAGAAGATTAATCTGTTCTCTTTGTTCATCGATAGTATTTTCCCAGCCTCGATAATCAGGCTCTGAATCTACGTACTGCCTTTTTAGCAAATGTTCCATCAAAACCT
>NZ_JAAHHE010000724.1:0-2067 GCF_010692525.1 Moorena sp. SIO3B2 | reverse complement strand
TCAATGTTAGGGCATCATAAGGCAAATCCCGAAACGTATTCAAGCAAATCCAACCGTCCGGGTCTTCTTCTAAGGCATCAACAATGGGAACCTTAGTTTGAGCCGCATTCTCAGCTTGTCCAGGATAAACAAATAACAATCCTTGAGCAATTTTAGTCGGTAGTGAATTGACACAGGCACGTTGGGAAATTTCAGCCTTTCCCCTTTCTTTTTGCTGTGGAATGACCTCACACTGGCCTGTTCCGGAAAAAGCCCAGCCATGATAGGGACATTCTAGCCGTCCATCCTGATTAATTCTACCTTCAGACAGTGGAGCCAAACGGTGTGGACATTGATCGACAAACGCTCGCCACATCTGTTCATGCTTGTCCCACCAGAGGACAATATCCTGCTCTAACAAAGTGAAGCGAGTGGGCTGGGATTTGTCTAAATCTTCGACGTAAAAAACAGGATACCAAACTTCTTCCCAGTCAAAAAAATCTGAATTATAGCCACCTAATCCCAGTTTTTTCACTGCCTTATTTTGAGAGGTTACGGACTGTAAAACGCTGCTAGACATAGTAGGATTATTTTGTAAATTATTGGATTATTAATCAGAATAAATGTAACAAAATTTAAAAAAATAGTCAATAAAAAATTAACAATATAGGATGATATAAAGTAGCATCATCAGGACAGCTAAAATTTTCAATGATATGGTAGTCGTAGATTCAGAAAAACGTACATCAGCTAAAACAGCCTTGCGTCAAGTGCTTGCCGCTTGTGGTGGAAATACTAAGCATGAAGCCGTAATTGCTGCAATTAATCATTTATCTCAACTCAATCCCACAACAGCACCAACACGTCATGGGGAACTCCTGGATCATGAATGGTTGTTAATTAGCACACCTAATTTTCCCGGAGGAGAGCAACTGGCAGAGGGTCAGTATGCTTACACTCTCGGTCGTCTTGCGTTTAATATGTTTCAACCCACAGGATTAAAACTGGTGATTGACCGAGTTCTCCAACCTGTATTTTTGTTGGGAGATGGTCAACAGCGTAGTCATGATATCGTTGTGGAATTTACGACCGTTGATGAGTCTATGGCTCAAATCAAGGGAATTGTACGCAACCAAGGCGTTTGTTATCCCGTTAGTGATTGGGTGTTACAAGTACAATTTACAGGAGCTATTTTAGCCCCCCATCCATCAACAAATCTAAAAGATTGGCAAGCAATTTTTGGTGATCAATGCCCATCTTCACAGAAAAGTTGGACAGAAAAATTGATGTCTGGTTTTTTGAAGTTGATGTTCGGTTTAGTACCCCCCCAAGAGATGAACCCAGATACTGGAGAATTAGCATTTACCATGAAGCGATCGCCCAAAGGTCGTCTACAAATTCTCTATCTGGATGAGGAACTCAGAATAACTCGTGGGGAAAAGGGTACAGTTTTAGTCTGTGAAATTTAGTCTGTGAAATCCACAGGTGCGACCCCTCGCGAATTTAATTCTTAATGGGTGAAGCGCACCTACTAATTTTAAAAGCCATACAGCAATGGAAAATGGGGTTTATCAGACTCGCGTTTTGCCTCAAAAAAGTAAGATGCACCCGATTTGTTGGGAGCATCTCATTTTGGCAAATATATCGTTTTATTTTTGCTGTAGAATCACCATGATATAGCTATTTGCGGTATGTTTCTTCCAAAGTTAGATGCTCCTACTTGGTTTGGGGCGTTCTTTTTGTTTAACTCCCGCTAATCGCAAACAGGAACTAATCAATACTGGGTAACCCCAAGAATAGGTTGAGCCTTGGTTTTGGCTAACTGTGGCGCTGTGAAGGTACCAGAGTATAGAGGTGATTCCTCTTGAACAATGAGTGGTAAGGATTGGCGCATTTGAGCAGCAACCGCTACAGTTTTTACATCATAGGTTTGAGTGACTAGCTTCGGATAAAGACCGATCCCAATAATAGGGATTAACAGACAAGCGGTAACGAAAATTTCGCGAGGCTTGGCATCCCCTAGGTATTTCTCAATAATTATGCCAGAGTTATTTTTACCGAAAAATACCTGTCTGAGCAGTGAAAGCA
>NZ_JAAHHE010000723.1:0-2068 GCF_010692525.1 Moorena sp. SIO3B2 | reverse complement strand
GGATAAGGTAGCTGACCCTATCCGCATCACTGGGGAAGTAGTTCAATATGGGGATATGTTTGTTCTCAAAGCTGACCCAGAAAGTTATGAACTGGTGACTCAGTAAAGCTGGGGATGATGGGCAATCCATGGGTAACGAAATTACCTACACTCCCCCCTTATTCCACACTTGTCTAGAATTTGACAAATTATCTTAAATATGTATTAACAGAAAAGGGTAGATTTAGGTATCCTTATCCCACCCCTTTTAGGTGTTCTATCGTCATTAATTTACCCATTCCTGTTATTACTGGAGTAATGCTTTACTAGGAAAGGATATACCACTCTTCCTGAAGAACGGAAATGATTGCCAATAGTATCAATAACCTTAATCCTAAATTGCTGCTGGTTGTCTCCCGAGCCCTGGCAGCATTGCGACCCTCGGTGATTGCTTTCCTAATTGCAAACGCTAGTATGCTCAGTGGCGGGAAGGAAACACCAATATCGTTTTGTAACGTTCTGTTTGTTGGCAATCTCTGTGCGTCTTTGGCAGTGGTGGCTTTTTTTGGAGCAATTCCTATTCTAAATGAACTTAGAAAGTTGAATGTAAAGCTGCTTCTGGGATTGTTTATTAATGGTTGTTTAGCCGCCTTACTGTCTGCACTGATTTTCCTGGGATTACAACACACTACTGTCACCAATGCAGTCTTATTGGGGCGATTTGGTCCGGTACTCTATGCTCTGGCAGGAGCAATTTTATTTGGCAAGCGTATTCTGAAATGGGAATGGATTGGCTTTTCTCTGATTGGCGTTGGTGTTGTTGCTATTGTTTTTAAAAGCAGTAATTATCAAATCAATCAGGGTGACCTTTTAATCCTGGCTTCAACGTTTTTGTATGCAGTTACTTCGATTATCGGCAAGTTGACCCTTTCTAAAAACAAGAGTTTGTCGGTAATTGTCTTCAGCCGTAACTTTATATCAGCTGTAATATTTTTCGCGATCGCTAGTTATTTGTTTGGTCCGTCTCATTTTGGAGATGTCTTTTCAGGTCAGCTTTGGATGGTGATGGGGATCTATGCACTAATTATCATCGTGATTACCCAATTTCTCTGGTACGCTGCCCTGGAAAAGTTAGACTCCAAGACGGTGGGTAAGTGGACTGTATTATCCCCCGTATTTGGGATAATTTATGCGCTAATTCTCAATGGAGAACGCCCTTCACTGATGCAAGTAATAGCATTTATTGTGATCATGATTGGAGTGTCGATCACTAACTTTAGTAAACAAAAGCCCCAACCGATACAGGAAATTGCAGCTAGAGGAGAAAGTTCTGCCTCTTCTATGTAAGTAGATAGCAGTTATCAATTCAGTGAGGTAGTTACTAGGAGTGGTTAGGGAGTAGGGAGTAGGGAGGGGTGCATCTCATTTTTGCAATTAAACAAAAATTCTAATAAAATTCCCAAACTGCCTACACTACCCACCCTCCCTAAAATCCCCACGCTTCCGACACTTCCGGCACTTCCCTTCTTTTTTACAAAGATGAGATGCACCCAGTAGGGAGTAGGGAGTAGGGAGTAGGGAGTAGGGATTAGGACAAAAATTTTTGTACCTCATCAGTATGATAATTGCTATAAAAGGAGTAGAAAAGAGTTAGCAATCGGTATAGTAAAATCAGCATAGTAAAATCAGCTTGTAATTTAATGAAAGTAAGAAGTAATATAAGAAGTAATGTAAGATGAAATTACTTTCCATTTGCAATCCTTCTCGATACTCTAGTCCGTTACTGGACATACCCATATTTTACCAACGGCTAGCCCTCGACGAACGATTTGAATTCTTCCACATCCCTACTGAGGGCGTATTCACCCAAGGAGCGAAGACTGAATCGATTCAGGTAGCTTCGGTGAAGGGAATACTACCTTACACTACCTTTCTCGAATTAGATTCACAAGCCCAGGATTTGCGATCGCTAGAGGAGTTTGACTTGGTATTTTGTCGCACCTTAAAGCCTTTTCCTGAAGGATATCTAGATAGACTACGATTGTGGGAACCGTTTGTAAAATTTGTTAACAGTCCTACTGGAATTCAT
>NZ_JAAHHE010000722.1:0-2080 GCF_010692525.1 Moorena sp. SIO3B2 | reverse complement strand
TACATATCCTCTAACTCTTGTTTAGTTTTAACAGGACGTACTTCAATTGTCGTCATCATGCTTAACCATATTTAGAATGTAGAATGTAGAATGTAGAATTGAGAATTGAGAATTGAGAATTGAGAATTGAGAATTGAGAATTGAGAATGTAGAATTGAGAATTGAGAATTGAGAATGTAGAATTGAGAATTGAGAATTGAGAATGTAGAATTGAGAATTGAGAATTGAGAATGTAGAATTGAGAATTGAGAATTGAGAATTGAGAATTGAGAATTGAGAATTGTAAGCTATCAGCTATCAGCTATCAGCTTTCAGCTTTCAATTAAGAATTAAGAATTGTCATAATATGCGCTACGGGCAGGCTACGCCAACAGCTATCAGCTTTGAATTAATTCAAAATTCTACATTTTAAATTATAAATTATTAATTCTACATTTTAAATTATACATTCTAAATTCTGCATTCTAAATTCTAAATTATACATTCTGATCACCTCACAACTTGGGGATTATTGCTAATCCAGCTGTCGATATCTTTTAAAACCTGATCGGGAATTTCCCAAGGAAACAAGTGAGCAGTATTGTCATAGCATTGCCATTGGCTATCCTTGAGATGTTTAGCGGTTTCTCGACTGGATGCTGCGGTAATATGGCGATCAGCAGCTCCTGCTAAGACCAGGGAGGGACATTGAATCTGGTTTAAGTCTGGCAAACGGTTATACCCAGCCCTAATGGCAGTGTTGAGTGCTTGTGTAGCGGCTTGGGAGGTCTGTAAGTAGGCTGATATGGCGTGCTTGGCAATATACTGGTAGGTGCTGGTTGTGTGTTGTTGGATCAGGTACCGAAAAAGCGATCGCTTACCAAATGTGTCAATATTCCATTGCCATCCTGGTTGTAACCAATTTAAGACACCAGCGATGCCGGTATAGAGATTATCCTGCCAACTAATGGGGGGATGATTACCCCAAGGTCGAGCGGCTGTGGCGATTAAAATTAAACCCGTGACTCTCTGAGGTAGCGTCAGGGCAAGCTCCATTGCCAAAATTCCCCCTAAAGACCAACCTAGTATCAAACAGCGGTCAATTTTGTAATAGTCGAGCAGGGATTCCAAGTCAGTCAAGTGGTCGGTCATCTGAAAATCCCGATCAGCTGGACTTTTACCATATCCTCGCAAATCAGGGCTGATAGTCCAGAACCTCTGGGATAGATGTTGGGTAAAAACTGAAAGGCACTGACTTGAGGCTGGATGACCGTGAAGGCAGAGAATTGGGAATCCTGACCCCTGGAGGTCAGTGTTGAGATATACTGCTGCTTGAGAGGTTTTTTTGATCCCATTCATGTTAATTGTTAATTGTTAGTTGTGTAAGCATTCAGCCGTGAGCTAAAAGCTCACGCTACGCGAACAGCCATCAGCCGTTGGCCTTAGGCCACGCTACGCGAACAGCCGTCAGCTTATTTTATTCAATAGCACCTCAAGGAGGTTACGCTATGGGCAGAAACTTTGTAAGCATTCAGCTGATAGCTGTTCGCGTAGCGTGCGCGTAGCGAATTAGCTGATAGCTGATAGCTGATAGCTGATAACTGAAATGGTATGATCTCTTTTACTTATAATCGCACTGTTCGGTTTTCAGATACCGATGCGGCTGGTGTGGTCTATTTTGCTAATGTTTTATCTATCTGCCATGAAGCCTATGAAGCCTCTCTAGATGCATCGGGCATTAATCTCAAGTCCTTTTTCACTAAGCCCGCTGTGGCAATTCCGATTGTTCATGCCAGTGTGGATTTCTTGCGTCCTATGTTTTGTGGGGATCCACTGCTGATTCATGTGATGCCTGAGCAGTTGAGTGAAAGTAAGTTTGAAATTGCTTATCAAGTTGTTAAAGCTTCGTCATCGCAACAGTTACTGGCAAAGGCAATTACCAAGCACGTTTGTATTAATGCAATGACTAGAACCAAAATTCCCTTACCTGAGGAAATCGTGCAATGGCTAGAGCGCTTATGAGGATATTTTTAAGCATATAAACTAAAACGGATTTCAATGGGTTTTAGGAAGGCAAAATGTTACTGGAATATATCTTGTA
>NZ_JAAHHE010000721.1:0-2083 GCF_010692525.1 Moorena sp. SIO3B2 | reverse complement strand
ATTTATACCTTTTGCCTTGTCTTCATCAAGGTTGATGAGATGCAAGAGGTCTAATTTTTAATTCACTATTATACATTCTACATTCACCATTCTAAATTCTAAATTCTAAATTCTACATTCTACATTCACCATTCTACATTCTTAATTCACCATTCTAAATTCTACATTCTACATTCTACATTCTAAATTCTACATTCTACATTCAACCTTCAACCTTATTCAACCTTAGAGCAAACTCGATTCAACAACTCCTTAGGAATTGCCTCGAAATTCTCCAAAACAAAATCCATTAAAGCCAGATGGTATAAGGAATCGGCATTAGGAGTTTTATAGCGAGCACCTTGGGCCAGCCAGCTATTTACGGCGTAAGTTGAGCGGCAGCAGATGTTACCCATGTCTTCTTGATTGACTTGCCACTTGCCGTAAAACGCCTGGGGAGTCATGGACAGTCGGTAGTTGCTGTATAGGTAGATCAAAATTTCCTCTCGCTCAGTGATGGCACGAGGCATTGAATCTGGGCGTGTGGATTGGCTTTCAGCAATTTGGGCAAGCCGGTCTAGGGCTCGCTGACAGTGAACCAGATGATCTACTGACCGTTTTTTTGGCATCATAGAATTACCTCACACATAGCTTGTGACTGGGGATAAAGCCGCGCTTGTAGCGTCAACTTGAAAGCGCGGCTTTTTGTATAAACATCTTATGGGGACATTTTTATTATTACTAATATCTTGAAAAAAGTCAAGGCTATTTTTTTAGTTTAAACATTTTGTTACAAACAAAAAAAATACGATAGTGGTTATAGTTTATAGTTAAAAATATCAGCTATAAGCTATCAGTTTATATCCTAATAATATACACATTATTTTTACCCGATTCCCGATTCCCGATTCCCTCAAAAATTGACAACTACTATATAATGAATAAATCCTGAGCAATGATTGATCAATAACGGGTGCATCTCCTAAAAGCTGTTTAACCCGGTGGGTGGAATGGGCATCTTGCCCGTGACAATTTTCGGAAGGGCTGTCCCAATATTAGCGGTGCGTTACGGGACGGGCTTTTCCAATACTGGCTACGACGCGGAAAATGAAGGCGAGCCCGTCCCTAACGCACCCTACGCAAAATTTACTGTTTAACTACGTAACAAAGATGGAAAAAGCGACATTTGGTGGTGGTTGTTTCTGGGGAGTAGAAGCAGCATTTCGGAAAGTGAAGGGAGTAGTCTCAACTTCTGTTGGTTATATGGGCGGACATTTTCCTAACCCATGCTATCTAGATGTATTATCAAGAATAACCGGTCACGCGGAAGTGGCACAGGTGGAGTATGACCCGGAAAAAGTTAGTTATGAACAATTACTTGACCTATTTTGGTCTATCCATGACCCTACGACATTAAACCGTCAAGGTCCTGATCGAGGAGAACAGTATCGATCGGTGATATTTTTCCACAATCAGGAACAAGAAGTGTTGGCAAGACTGTCAAAACAAAAGCTGCAAGTTTCTGGTAAGTTTGATAAGGATATTGTCACTGAAATTAAACCAGCTTCCGACTATTATTTAGCTGATGACTATCATCAACAGTATTTTGAAAAGAAGCAGAAGTCTTTACGTTAAATATTGCAGGAGATAATAGGGAACAGGGAATCGGGAATCGGGAGTCGGGAGTCGGGAGTCGGGATTAGGAATCCCCAAGGCGATCAAATTAGTTAAGAATAGAGAGCAGGTATCAGGGAACATAAATAAGTAATTTTAGTTAGTTTTGGGTTTCAAAGATAATTTCAATTTTGTTTATTCCAAGAACATAACTTTGACTTATAAATCATGACTCCTGTCTCCTAACTCGTGGATCAAGTTGGTTATGTCAAACTAAGGTTATTTGCCTTAATTTTTATTCCCGATTCCCGATTCCCGATTCCCGATTCCCGATTCCCGATTATTCACAACTTCAGCGAAGTCTCATTCAATCGCATCGCAGCGAATTTCAACCATAAATCCATCGGGGTCATAAAAATAGATACCTCTGCCAGTAGGACGAGTTACTGGACCATGATCGATGGGAATTTGATTTTGTTTTAGGACTTCT
>NZ_JAAHHE010000720.1:0-2085 GCF_010692525.1 Moorena sp. SIO3B2 | reverse complement strand
GACATCATAGCCGAGTAAACTTAGTCAGTGAAGTGGGAGTTGGGACAACATTCTGGTTTGATTTAGAGGTGTGTGAAGAACAAAAAATTACGGTTAAAGAACATTTGCAAGTAGACACCTCACAGACCATACCAACCGACTCACCCGCTACTAGTAATCTGTCAATTTCGTAGCGCTTAGTACTATCATGTCTAGTGAATTCAATTTTGACGGAGTACTAGCTTGTAGGGTGGGCAAAAACAGTTTGTTTCTTTTGATTATTCTAAATAATATTACTTTGCCCACCCTACTTTAATTGGTATTTTTTTTACACGCAAGTCCCTTACCTCTTTTATTCAAAAGCACCTCAAGTAGCGTGCCCATAGCCCATAAGCTGATACGCGACACGCTGATAGCTGAATGCTTACGTCAATTCAATTTTGAAGGAATACTAGTTGACCTTAACTACTGGCCATCAGGGCTAGCAAAAAGCTAGCAGCGATTAATACCAATAGACCTAGCAAGGCTGGGTTTCTTTGACACCAAAGCCTGACGGATTCGAGTAAGCCACGCTGGGGATTATAAATCTGCTCAGGCTCTGAGGTACTTTCGGAACTATCCTCGTAAAGGGTACACTGCTTAGCATAGGGACGTTGAGGAAAGGTACAGGTATCATCAGCATGATAGGTACAGGTTTCACACAAGGGGGTATCTCCTGTGGTTTGGTGTAAGGTAATCCCCGGATGACCATAGGCTTTCAGGATTGCTCCACAATGGGGACAGGTAATCACCTTCCTATTGATAGGTTGATGGCATTTGGGACAATTGATCATTAGTCAATAGTCATTTCTCAATAGTCATTTCTTCATCTTAACTGTCTTGCACATCCAGCTGATTCCTGTTCTTTGCCTCTTTGCCGTTTAATCATGTCCCCGTACTTAATTATTTGCCCCGGTATCCATGACCCCCAACTGACCCAAGATTTTTTAGCAAGTTTGGATTTATTAAGTCCCTGGACTGAGAAAGTGTTAGTTTTTCCAGCTCAGGACTACCCAGCTTACTCCGCTATTCATATTTTAGAGTTCTTGCAAGGTCACATTGGTTTGGTGAAGACTCCCATAGTCTTGATCAGCTTCAGTGCTGGGGTAGTGGGTGCGATCGCAGCAGCTTGGAGTTGGCAGCTACTGGGAGGTTCCATCCAAGCATTGATTGCTATTGATGGCTGGGGTGTGCCTCTGTATGGCAATTTTCCCATCCACCGGATTAGTCACGATTACTTTACCCACTGGAGTTCAGCGCTATTGGGAGCAGGGGAAGACAGTTTCTATGCAACACCCCCAATAGGCCATTTGGACTTGTGGCGTAGCCCTTGTCAGTGCCAAGGCTGGTGGGTAATGGTGCCATTAGGTGAGCAACCACCACAACGAATTTATATCACTGCGGCTGAGTTTATTATCCAGTTATTAGCTAAATAGTAAAATTTGCTTCAGTATCACCAGGTTGAACTATTGTGGAAGATCACGAAATAGTAACAATTGCTGAGTATCAAGCAACAGCAGAATCTTTCCGGGAAGGCACCTGGAATCACGATGTGTCTCAAAATCGCAACGCCTTGCTGGATGCTATGCCCCGTAATCCAGGCAAGATTCTGGATTAGGAGGTGGTCCTGGTAGAGACTTGGTTGCCTTTAAAGACCAGGGTCATCAAGTGATTGGTCTCGATGCTACACCAGCATTTGTGAAGATGGCGCAACAGGTTTCAGGATGCGAGGTTTGGCAGCAATCGTTTCTGAACCTCAAGCTGCCACCAAAGAGCTTTGATGGGATCTTTGCCAATGCATCCCTGATTCATATTCCTCGTGCTTCCATGGTTAGGGTACTTAAGGATATAAAGCGATCGCTTGTTAGCAATGGTGCCATAGTTATGTCAATAGACCTCTTGCAAAAGTCCAATAAAAAAGATATAAATGGGTCAGTATAAGGGAAAATAATGACCTATCAAAAAGTTAAAGATTTAACTAACCAGGAGTTCAAACGCCTTTGTGGGGTAAGAATTGAGACTTTTACTCAGATGGTGAAATTAGTAGAAGAAAATGAAAAACAGAAG
>NZ_JAAHHE010000072.1:25495-27300 GCF_010692525.1 Moorena sp. SIO3B2 | reverse complement strand
GTTTATGCTTCAACCTCCAACAATCCCTGTAAAGCCTCTTTCATCTCATCCTGACTAGTAGTTGCTGTACCAAACTGACGCACCACAATGCTAGCGGCTAAATTACCCAAAACCGCTGCTTCCCAGTAGGAAGCCCCCAGACACAAGCTCAAGGTCAGGGCTGCTACCACCGTATCCCCAGCACCAGTTACATCAAATACATCGGTGCGATTAAACGCTGGGATATGCTCAACCTTACCATCACGAGCAAACAAACTCATCCCCTGTTCACCACGAGTAATCAGAATTTCTTCCCCTTGAGTCAGTGCCAACAAATCTCTACCAGCTCTCAACAAATCCTCAAAACTCTTAATCCCATACCCCACTGCTCGCTCCGCTTCTGGCAGATTAGGAGTAAAAACTCTAGCGCCATGATAACGCTCCAGATTCTTCTGAGTATCTACAATGGTGCGGTCGTGAGACAAAACGGCTTCAATCACTGGTGGTGTAAATACACCATCTCCGTAATCAGAACAAACCACAGCATCCACCTGACCTAAATGCTGTTGTATTTGTGCTGCCAACTCTAACTGCTTATCCCGGTCTGGCAATTCATCCGACTTGCGGTCTATTCGCACAATCTGCTGAGTCACCGACTGACGGGCATGACCAGCAATCCGGCTTTTGGTCACAGTTGGTCGGTCTGGATCAATCACGATCGTACTCGTATCAATCCCCACCTCCTCAAACATCGTCCGCAGCACTTGCCCTTGAGGATCCTTACTCAAAAACCCAGCTACCTTTACCTCTGCTCCCAGCTTAGCGAGATTATAAACAGCATTTGCCCCACCACCAGGAGTTTGACGAGTGGTTTCATGACGTATTATTAATACTGGAGCCTCTCGTGAAATTCGTTCCACTTCACCTGTGAGAAACTCATCAAGAGTTAAATCACCAACCACTAGTACCTTGGATTGCTTAAAACTATCAATTAGCTCAAACAAACGGGGAGCTGAAGCAGCTAGTTGAGTTTTGAAAGACGCAAATTCAATCATATAGCAAAGGGAACAGGGAGTAGGGAGTAGGGAGTAGGGAGTAGGGAGTAGGGATAATAAAATTTAATGTACCTGATAACTCTGATAAACGCTAGAGTTTAGTATTAATTAGTTTCTCCTTACTGTTACTTGAAATACCAGCGATCAGCGTGTCGCGTATCAGCTATCAGCTTTTACCGAAACTTTCAATTCTCATTAATCTCGAACTATTAAATGCTCTCGTTTTGCCATTGCGCATTGCGCATTGCCCACGCTAAGCAAATGGCTGAAGGCTGAAGGCTGAAGGCTGACGGCTGAAGGCTGACGGATTAGTTTACCAGAATGTGGTTGGGATTTATCAACAAGTTTCAAAATAACTACTTGGACATCAATTCTGTTAACTGTGTTAAGAAATTTAAAGTTTATCAACCCCTTTTTGTTCCCTATTCCCTATTCCCTACTCCCTACCCCTATTGCTATAGTCTCAACCGTTATCCACAATGGTATTTTATAATTTTTAATTAAATTTTCTGTAAAGCTTCTGTAATGTTGGTCAACTATAATGACCCTTGGTATAGACTTAATTAGATGAGTGAAAAATCAGTAATATCAACAAATAAGAGACAGGTTTAAATTAATGTTTAAGGGACAAAGGATCTGCCAAAAATTAGCAATAATCACTACTGGTGCGGCTTTAAGCCTAGCAGTGATTGAAATTAATCCTGCCCAAGCTATTACTATTACCTATGAGTTTGGAACAGAAGAATTTTCTGGTAAGTTCAGCTATGATGA